>DATINU010000271.1:0-22686 GCA_035473955.1 Allosphingosinicella sp. | reverse complement strand
GGCTCAACCCCGGACCGGGTGGTGCTCGGCGTGGGGGTCGAGGAGCGCGCGACCGGCGAACTCCAGCTCTCGGCCGGCTATTCCAGCATCGAGCGGTTCCTCGTCAACCTCTCTGTCCGCCAGCGCAATTTCATGGGCCGGGGCCAGGAGCTGCGCGCTTCGGTCAACTATTCGACCTATTCCAAGTCGCTCGAGCTGGGGTTCACCGAACCCTATCTGTTCGACCGCAACATCGCGATCGGCTTCGACATCTACCGGCGCGACCTCAACTATTTCAACTTCCTGGGCTCGGAGCGGATCACCACCTACGATCAGGTCACGACCGGCGGCCAGATCCGCATGGGGATCCCGCTCACCGAACGGCTGCAGGCCGCGATCCGCTACGGTCTCAACTATGACGAGATCAGCATCGACCAGATAACCAACTACACCGACCCCGACGGGACGGGACCGTTGCCCGCGGTCTGCGATCCTCTCAAGGCGGGCCGCTATCTGTGCGACACGCTGGGGAATAGGCTGAGTTCCACGCTCGGCTATTCGCTGGTTTGGGATACGCTCAACAACCGCTTGCGGCCGAGTTCCGGCGAGCGGATCGTGCTGGGCCAGGATTTCGCGGGCCTCGGTGGTGACGTTCACTATTTACGCACCAAGTTCACCGCGGCGAAATATTGGAACGTCCTCGGCGGCTTCATCTTCTCGCTGAGCCTGGAAGGCGGCTATATCCACAGCTTCGATAACGGCAGTCCGGGCAACGACCCGGTTCGCCTGACCGATCGCTTCTTCCTGGGCAGCCCCCAGATCCGCGGCTTCGACATTCGCGGCATCGGGCCCCGCGTGCGTCGCCAATCCTATCTGTACGACGATGTGGCGCAGCCCGCGGGCACGAGCCCCGATCAGCTGGCGACGAATATCCGCCTGAACGACGATCCTGCGGCGACCGCCGATCAGGCGATCGGCGGCCGCGCTTATTATCTGGCCCGCGCCGAGCTCGAAATCCCCCTCGGCGCGAGTGTGCGCGAACTGGGCCTGCGCCCCTCGATTTTCGTCGACGTGGGTGCCTTGTGGAATGTTCGCACCCCGTCCTTGTTCGACATCGATCCGAACAATCCGCTCACCTTCAACGCGTGTCTCGACCCGGTGACCAACGTCACGACATTGCGGCGCGTCTCCTGTATCGGCGCCAATAACGAGGTGACGACGCGCTTGGCGGCCGCGCCGTTCCGTGAAACCTTCCTCGGAAATTCCTCGAGCCCGCGCGTTTCGGTCGGGTTCGGCGTGAACTGGAACTCGCCCTTCGGCCCGTTCCGCATCGACATCGCCCATGCGCTGCTCAGCCGCGAAGGCGACGACACCAAGCTCTTCACATTCAACGTAGGGACCGCATTCTAATGAACAGACTGATCTTCAGCACGGCGCTTTGCGCGCTGGCTCTGGCCGCTCCCGTCGCCACCCAGGCGCAGCAGCTGCCCCCGGCGGTGGTCGCCGTCGTCAACCGCAACCAGATCGCCACCCAGTGCACTGCCTGCACGGCGGCCACGCAAGCGCTGCAGCAGCAGGGCCAGCAGTATCAGGCGCGCGAGCAGCAGTTGCTCGGCCCGCTGCAGACCGAGCAGCAGGCGATCCAGACCGCGATCAACGCCATCCCGCAGGGTGGCCAGCCGGATCAGGCGCTGCAGACCCGGGCCCGTACCTGGGAAACCAACCGCGAAGCCGCAAGCCAGGAGCTCGGCCGCGCCCAGCAGACGATCCAGCGCAATCAGCAGCACGTCGTCACCCAGATCCTGCAGCGCATGCAGCCGCTGATCGTCCAGGTGACGCAGCAGCGCGGCGCCTCGGTCGCGATGGACAGCTCCGATCTGCTGTTCGCCGCGCCGCAGATCGACATCACCCAGGCGGTGCTGGCGCTGATGAACCAGAATGCCGCGCCGTTCCAGACGGTCGCGCCGCCGCCGGCCGCACCGGCCGCCCCGGCTCCGGCCGCGGCCCAGCCGAACCGCCCGCGTCCGCAGGGCCGCTAATGGCGAATGACGACAGCGCCGCCGGTCCCGTCCTCGATGTGAGGCGGGTCATGGCGGCGCTGCCGCACCGCTTCCCCATGCTCCTCGTCGATCGCGTCGAGGAGCTGGTGAAGGACGAACGGATCGTCGCCACCAAGGCGGTCACGATCAACGAACATTTCTTCGCCGGCCATTTCCCGGACCGGCCGATCATGCCCGGCGTGCTGATCGTCGAAGCCTTGGCCCAGGCGGCCGGCGTGCTCGCGGTCGAATCGCTCGGCCTCGCGGGCACCGGCAAGCTGGTCTATTTCATGGCGATCGATGGCGCGAAATTCCGCGCGCCGGTCGAGCCGGGCGTTCTGCTCCGCCTCGAAGTCGAGTTCGTTCAGAAGCGCGCCACGGTCTGCAAGTTCGCCGGCAAGGCCTTCGTGGGCGACAAGCTCGCCGCCCAGGCCGATTTCACCGCGATGATCGCGGATCCGCCCGCTTCCTGAGCTCGGCCCAGCGCCCGTCCCGCCGCTCGACGCCGAATATGGGCGGCACCTGGTCCATCCCCTCCGCCACGATCCGCCCCTCGTTCATCACGATCACCCGGTCGGCATAGCCCTCCGCCGCATCGAGATCGTGGATCGCGACGAGCGCGCCGCGGCCGGCCTGTTTCAGTTCCTCGCGCACCAGCTCCATCAGCCGGATTTGCCAGAGCGGGTCGAGATTGGCGGTCGGCTCGTCGAGCAGCAGCAGCTTCGGCCGCGGCGCCAGCGCCCGGGCGATCAGCACCCGGCTGCGCTCCCCGGTCGAGAGGGTGTCGATCCGCCGGTCGAGCAGCGGGCCCAGCTCCAGCACCGGAAAATCCGCGGCACCACCGCCGAGAGCGATCAGATCGCGCGCCGGCAGCGGCCAGGGGACGTCGCGCGTGGCCGGCAAATAGGTGAGATAGGAGGATCGGAGCGCCGGCCCGAGGCGGCGCGGATCGGTGCCATCGAGGTCGATTTCGCCCATGCGACCCCCGATCCCCGCGAGCGCGTGGAGCAGGCTGGTCTTGCCGCTGCCGTTGGGGCCGATCAGGCAGACCAGCTCGCCGGCTTCGATGCCGATCGCGGCATCGTGCAGCCGCCCCGAGAGCGAGAGGCCGGAGGCGGTCAGCATCATGGCCGCAGCTTCCAGCGCATATGGGCGACCAGCCAGAGGAAGAAGGGCGCCCCGAGCAAAGCGGTGACCACGCCGATCGGCAGCGTCCGCCCGAGCGGGGCGAGGCGCACAAGCAGGTCGGCGAGGGTGAGCAGCAACGCCCCGATCATCGCGGCCGGCAGGATCGCCCGTCCGGGATGGCCGCGGGTCAGCCGCCGGGCGAAAATCGGCGCGATCAAGCCGATGAAGCCGATCGCCCCGCAGATCGCGACGCAGGCGCCGACCCCGAAGGCGGTGAGGCAGACCACCTGCAGCCTGAGCCGCGGGATATCGTGGCCGAGCGATTGCGCCACCTCCTCGCCGAGCGAGAGCCGATCGAGCGCCGGGCCGAGGCGGAGCAGCAAGGCGATGGTGAGCAAGGCCGGCCCGCCGGCGAACGCCGCCTGTTCCAGGCTGCGGTCGATCAGGGAGCCCATCAGCCAGTCATAGGCGTCGTAGAAAGCGAAGGGGGAGGGGGCGAGGGCGAGAGCGAGGGTGGTCAGCGCGCCGGCGAGCGCGCTGATCGCGAGGCCGGAAAGGAGCAAGGTCGCGGTCTCCGCCTTCGGTCCGGCCAGCGCAAGGAGCAGACCCAGCGCGCCGAGCGCGCCCAAGACCGAGCCGATCGACAGCGCGACCGGCGCCGCGAAGCCGAACAGATAGGCGGTGACCACCGCGCCGAGCGCCGCGCCGCTGGTCGTGCCGGTCAGATCGGGCGAGGCGAGGGGATTGGCGAACAAGGCCTGGATCGCCGCGCCCGACGCGCCGAGCATCGCCCCATAAGCGAGCGCCAGCAAGGCGCGGGGCAAGCGCAGCTCGACGACGAGCGCCTGGGCGAGCGGCGCATTGTCGGCGAGGAGCGCCTGCAACGGCGCAAACGGCAACAGCACCGCCGCGACGAACGCGGCGGCGAGCAGCAACAGCAGGGCAAGCCGCGCCGTCATGACGTCACCGCCCGCCGCAGTCTCGCGATCTCCTCGATCAACAGCGGCCCCATGCAGGTCCAGCGCCGCCCGTCGGTGGGCACGGTACGCGCCCCGCGCACGAAGCGCGCCGCCGGATGGGCGAGCCAGCGCTGGCCGTTCGAATATTGGCCCTGCCGGTAGTCGCTGCGCAGCAGGATCGCCGGCGGGCGGACGAGCAGGGTCTCCAGCGACACGCGGTCGCCCTGCAGGCGCCGCTGCCCGAGCCCCGCCAGCGCCATCCATTGCGCCTCCAATCCGTCGGCCGAAACGGTGCGTCCGCCGCCGCCGAGCCAGATCGCGTCGCGGCGCATGGCTGGCGCGCCCCGCAGCAAGGCCGCCATCCGCCTGAGCAGCGCCGCGCCCTCCGGCCTGCGGTCCAGCGCGATGGCGAGGCGCCTGACGCTCTCGCCGACCTCCACCAGGCTCTGCGCGAAGGGGAGGTCGACGGTCGCGATGCCGAGCCGCTCGGCAAGGCGCAGCCGGTCGCGCCCGCCGCCGCCCATCGTCACCACCAGATCCGGCCGGAGCGGCGTGACCGAAAGCAGGCTGCCGTCGTTGCGGGCGTAATGCCGCGCCCGCCGCCAGAGCGGCGTCTCGGCCTCGCTTTGGGCGAGATGCGTGACCGAGACGATCTGCTCCGGCGCCGCCAGCATCAGGACGAGCTCATCGGTGCACAGGTTGAGCGAAGCCACCCGCCGCGGCGCGGCGCCGGCGCTCCCCGCAAGGGCGAGCAGGCTAATCGCCAAAAGCGACGCGAAGACCCGCATAAACCGTCCTGCCCGGCGTGTTGTAGCCGACCACGTCCTGATAATCGGCGTCGAAGCCATTTTCCGCCCGCGCGTAAAGTTCGAGCTGCGGCAGCAGGCGGTAGGCGAGGTTGGCCGAGGCCAGCAGATAATCGTCAAGGATCACCGTGCTGGCCGGGAACAGATCGAAATCCGAGTCCCGGCGCTTGCCGACATAAGCGAGGCTCGCGCCCCAGCTGAAACGGCCGCTTTCACCCAGCGCGATGAAGCTGGCGCTGTGCCGCGGGCGCCGGATTTCGCGCACCAGCGCCGTGGCGGCGGAGCGTTGCTCATCGGCGTCGAGCCAGGTGTAGGTCAGATACAGGGTCAGCCAGTCGGCGTGCCACCAGGCGGCGGTGAGCTCGGCGCCGTCGCGGCGGCTCGAGCCGGTGGCGTTGACGGTACTCGAAAGGAAGGTTGCGGGGTCGAACACGTCGACGATCTCGTCCTTGAGCCGGGCCGAGAAATAGGTCGCGGCCAGCTCGAAACGCTGGCCGCGCCAGACGATGCCGGCTTCCCAGCCGCGCGATTGTTCGGGCCGCAGCGCGGGATTGCCGGCGAACGAGCCGGGAAAGAAGCCGTAGAGGTCGTAGAAGGTGGGCTGGGCGATGCCTTCGCCATAAGCGGCACGCAGGCTCAACTCGTCGGTAGGGCGGAGCACCAGCGAGGCGCGGAGCGTGGTGGCGTCGTCGAAGGCGCTGAAGCTGTCGTGGCGGACAACGAAATCCGTCACGGCCCAATCCGTCCATTCGGCGCGCCATTCGCCGATCAGGGCGTTGAAATGGCGCCCGCGATCCTGGTTGGTGAAGCCGCCGAAGGCGGTGTCGCGGGCGCGAAAATCCTCCTCGCTATGCTCGGCGGCGATCGTCAGGCGATGGCCGCCAAGCAGCCGTGACACTTGGGCGCTGAGAGCGAGCCGGTCGCCATAGGTCTGGTTCTGCGGTGCGCCGGCGAGGAAGTTGCGGTTGGCGCTGTCGAGATAGGAGGCGTCGGCGCTGAACGTCCAGCCGCCCCAGCGGCCTTGCGCCCAGCCGCGCACCGCCGCGAGCCGGTTCTCGCTCGAATCGAGCGTATCGGCGCGGGTGAAGAAGACCGGATCGAAGCCGTCGAAATCGCTCTCGGCCTCGACATAATGGCCGGTGATCCCGAGCCGGACCGCACCGGAGGGCCGCGCTTCAAGCTTCACGCTCGCGGCGCGATTGTCGAAGCCGTCTCGATCGCCGCCGGCGCCGAAGGAGTCGATGCCGTCGCTTCGCAGCCAGCCGCCCGAGGCGGCGAGGCCGATATCGCCGCTCCGCAACGCGTAGCGGCCGGAGAGGCGGCTGCTGTCGAGGCTGCCATATTCTCCGCGCCCTTCGAAGCCGGTGCCGCGGAAAGGATCGGCCGTCTCCGCCGCGATCACCCCGCCCAGCGCTTCGCTGCCCCAGAGCGCCGATTGCGGCCCACGGACGATTTCGAGCCGCGCGAGGGCGTCGGCGGTGAGCAATTCGAAGCGGGCTTCGTTGCCGGCCGCCGGATCGTTGAAGCGGATGCCGTCCAGGAAGACGAGCGTGTGGCTGGCTTCGCCGCCGCGGATCCGGACCTGCGTCTGCGTGCCGCGCGGGCCGGTGGTGGCGACGCTGGTCCCGGGCGTGAGCCGCAGCAGATCCGGCACGGCGGGCAGCGAGAGGCCATCCATCGCGCCCTCGTCGAAGGTCGTGGTCGAAGCAACGCTGTCCAGATAGTCGACCGGAGTGCGAGAGGCGGTGACGACGACATTCTGATCCCCCCCGGCTTGGGTCAGAGCTGCGATTATAAGTAAGCTATTCATTCTATCCTCCTGAAACGACACGTTCTCATGTCGCCTCGGAGGAACCGCGCGAGCCTGGACCCAAGCGGCGCCACGCACCGCAGGCTGGTCCCGGCCGGGCGCGGACGACGGCGAAGGCAGGTCTCCTGGCTCGCGGGTCATGGCCTGATCTCCCCGGCTTGGAGGGGAGGGGCTCGCCGCTCACAGTTGCGGGCACAGCGCCGGGTTCGCACCGGCTTCCCATTTTCACCGCCGTTCGACGGGCGGCACCTTCGCTGGGCAGGGGATATTGCGCCGCAGCATGGCTTGTCAATCAAAGCCTCAGGGGGTAAGGCGCGGCTTCATTTTTCTTGCGGGTTGGTCGGAACCAACCAAAATCACGGAAGATCAAAGACATGAAGGCCGATACCCACCCCGATTACCACCTGATCAAGGTGCAGATGACCAACGGTACCGTGTTCGAGACCCGCTCCACCTGGGGCAAGGAGGGCGACACGCTGCAGCTGGAGATCGATCCGACCGCGCATCCGGCCTGGACCGGAGGCACCGGCAAGATGCTCGACACGGGCGGCCAGGTCGCGCGCTTCAACAAGCGCTTCGGCGGCCTCACCCTCGGCAAGAAGTAAGATGGGCGCTCGCGCGGCTCCGGTGCTGGAGACCGCGCGGCTCATCCTCCGCCCGATCGAGGCGGATGATCTCGACGCTTATGCGGCGATGATGGCGCACGGGCCGACGGTGAAATTCCTCGGCGGCGCCACGCTGACGCGCGAGGAAGCCTGGCGCAAATTGCTGATCGGTCCGGCCCAGTGGCTCTGGCTCGGCTACGGCTATTGGGCGGTGGAGCGCAAGGACGACGGCCGGCTGATCGGCCAGCTCGGCTTCGCCGATTTCAAGCGCGACATGGCGCCCGGCATCGAGGGCCTGCCCGAAATGGGCTGGGCCTTCCATCTCGACGTGGCGGGGCAGGGCTATGCCAGCGAAGCAGCCGCCGCCGCGCTCGCCTGGATCGACGAAGCGCTTGCCCCGGGAGAAATCGTGGCGATCATCGACGAGGCCAATCTCGCCTCGATCCGCGTCGCCGAGAAAGCCGGCTTCGCCCAAAAAGAAACGGCCCGCTACAAGAGCGAGCCGATCCTTCTGTTCAGGCGCCGGGCGCCGGGCGCGATCGCTTAGTCGGCGTTCGCCCGGTTGATCGCGCGCCACTCCTCGGCGGTCTTGCAGATCCGGCGCGCGCCCATCCGGGAATTGACGTCGCCGCGCGAGGCCCGGCAGATCAGCCGCTCGCCCTGCGCATTCGTCTCGCTCGGGTGAGCGGCGGCGCTCGGCGTCGCGTCGGCCGGGCTCGTGGTGCCGGTCGGCGCGGGATTCTCCTGGGCGAAGGCGGGCGAGGACAGGGCGAGGACGGACATCGCGGCGAGAAACGCTTTCATCGGTGACTCCAATGTTCGAAAATTTCGGCCCGCTTGATGCAAAATTGAACGGCCTCTGGCAAGCCCCTTGTTTCGGCTTCGCGGCCAATGGTTTAGCTAGAGGGACGGAAGGCGGGGACTGGCCCGGTCCGCGCTCTGCCTTTTGCCGTCGATCACGATCGGCGAGGCAATCCCGGGGACGCCCCCGGGATCGATCCTGAGGCCCCGTGCGATCACCTGCGGATCGGCGAACACCGCGGCCAGATCGTTGATCGGCCCGGCGGGAATCCCGGCCGCCGCCAGCGCGGCAAGCAGCTCGTCTCGCTGGCGCAGCGCGAGTATCGGCGTCAACAACGCATCGAGCGCCGCGCGATTGCGGACTCGGCCGGCATTGGTCGCGAAGCGCGCCTCTCCGGCCACGCCCAGCAGGGCGCAAAGCCGCCGGAACTGCGCGTCATTGCCGACCGCGACGATGACATGGCCGTCGGCGACCGCGAACACCTGATAGGGGGCGATGTTCGGATGGGCATTGCCGATCCGGCCCGGCGCCTCGCCCGAGACCAGATAGTTCATCGCTTGGTTGCCAAGCACCGCCACCTGCGTGTCGAGCAGGGCAAGATCGAGATGGCAGCCCTTGCCGGTCGCCTCGCGCCCCCGCAAAGCGGCGAGGATCGCGTTCGCGGCATAGAGGCCGGTGAAGAGGTCGGCGATCGCCACTCCGGCGCGCATCGGCGGTCCGTCCGGCTCGCCGGTCAGCGCCATCAGCCCGCCCATCCCCTGGATGATGAAATCGTAGCCCGCCCGCGCCGCATAGGGCCCGTCCTGGCCGAAGCCGGTGATCGAGCAATAGATGAGGCGCGGGTTCAGCGCCGAGAGGGCGGCATGGTCGAGCCCGTATTTGGCCAGCCCGCACACCTTGAAATTCTCGATCAGGATGTCGGCGTCGCGGGCGAGGGCGCGGACGATCTCCTGTCCCTCCGGAGTCTCGAGGTCGGCGGCGACCGAGCTCTTGCCCCGGTTGCAGGCGTGGAAATAAGCGGCGCTGCCGTCCGCGGCGAAAGGCGGCCCCCAGTGCCGCGTATCGTCGCCGCTGCCGGGCCGCTCGACCTTCACTACGTCAGCGCCCAGATCGGCAAGCAGCTGCCCGCACCAGGGCCCGGCGAGGATTCGTGCCAGTTCGACGACCTTCAGCCCGGCGAGGGGCCGATCCACTAGATGGCGTCCATCAGAACGCCGCGATCCCCGTGATCGCGCGGCCGAGGATCAGGGCATGGACGTCGTGCGTTCCCTCATAGGTGTTGACCGTCTCGAGGTTCGCCGCGTGGCGCATCACGTGGAATTCGGCGGAGATGCCGTTGCCGCCGTGCATGTCGCGGGCGATCCGCGCGATGTCGAGCGCCTTGCCGCAATTGTTGCGCTTGATGAGGGAAATCGTCTCGGGGATCAACTCGCCCTCGTCGAGCCGGCGGCCGACGCGCAGGGCCGCTTGCAGTCCGAGCGTGATCTCGGTCACCATATTGGCGAGCTTCAGCTGCACGAGCTGCGTCGCGGCGAGCGAGCGCCCGAACTGCTTGCGCTCCAGCGTGTAGGTGCGGGCGGCGTGGAAGCAGGCCTCGGCCGCGCCCATCGAGCCCCAGGCGATGCCGTAGCGGGCCCGGTTGAGGCAGCCGAACGGACCGGCCAGCCCGGAGACGTCCGGCAGCAGATTCTCCTCCGGCACCTCGACCTCGTCCATCACGATCTCACCCGTGATCGAGGCGCGGAGCGAGAGCTTCTCCCTGATCTTCGGCGCAGAGAGCCCCTTCATGCCCTTTTCGAGCACGAAGCCCTTGATCCGCCCCTCATGCTCGTCCGACTTCGCCCAGACGACGAAGACGTCGGCGATCGGCGAATTGGTGATCCACATCTTCGCGCCGGAGATGAGGTAGCCGCCATCGATCTTCTTCGCCCGCGTCCGCATCGAGCCGGGATCGGAGCCCGCGTCCGGCTCGGTCAGGCCGAAGCAGCCGACCCATTCCCCGGTTGCGAGCTTCGGCAGATATTTGCGCCGCTGCTCCTCCGATCCGTATGCGTTGATCGGATGCATGACGAGGCTGGACTGGACCGACATGGCCGAACGGTAACCGCTGTCGACCCGCTCCACCGCCCGTGCGATCAGCCCGTAGCTGACGTAATTCAGCCCCGCGCCCCCATATTCGGGTGCGATGGTCGCGCCGATCAGGCCGAGCTCGCCGAGCTCGTTCATGATCTCGCGGTCGAACCGCTCTTCCATGTAGGCGCTGGTCACGCGCGGCAGCAGCCGCTCCTGCGCGAAGCCCTCGGCGGTGTCGCGGACCATCCGCTCCTCGTCGGAAAGCTGCGCATCGAGCGCGAACGGGTCCGCCCAGTCGAAGGGCAGGGGTCTCGGGTCGGCCATGAACGATCTCCTGTGCGCCGCCGCCTAGCGGCTCCACACTGCCCTGGGAAGATGCCCGCCGCCGCCGGCCATCATCCGCCCGCCGGCGGATCCGCATCCTCGTCCGCGGCGCCAGCGGGCGCCTGTTGCCGCGCCCGGGCCTCCGCGATCATGCGCCGCGCCGCCTCGGCGAGGCCTGGCTCGTGCGGATTCGCCGCCAGCGGCGCGAGATAGGCGATCGCTTCGGCATATTCGCGCCGCGACATCAGCAGCGCGGCGGCATTCATGGTGATCTCCGAGACCTGCGGCGCGAGCTGCCGCGCCAGCAGCATCACGTTGCGTGTATTTTCCGAAAGGAATGCCGGTTCGCCTCTCAGGCTCTGGGCGAAGCGATAGAGGGTCTGGAAATGATTGGGGTCCGCGCGATGGGCGCGGGTGAAGAAGGTGCGGGCGGTTCTGCCCGCATTTGCCGGCGGATCGTCGCTTTCGGCCAGCTTCAGGTAACGCATGCCCTTGAGATAGAGAAGCTGGGCATCGTTCGGCGCCTGGGTAAGCAGCCGGTCGACCAACCGCTCGCCGGCGGCGCTGTTGCCATAGACGATTTCGGCATGGGCGAGCACGCGCATCGCCAGCGGATCGTCCGCATGGCGGGCCGCGGCGGCGCGGATGCGCGGCAAGGCCGCGGCCACATCATTCTCGCCGATGCCGACCCTGAGCAGCGCCTCGAACAGGATCATGTCGCCCGCCGAGCGCGGCAGCGAGGTGATGCTGACCGCGGGCGCGGCGGCGTTGCTGGCGCGATCCATCTGTCGGTAGCTGATCCGGCCGGCGCGGATGTAGCGGCGAAGCTCGTCGTTCAGCTGCGCGAAGGTGAAGCCGGTGGCGGCGCGCAAGGCTTCTTCCGGAGAAGCGCTGCGCAGCGCCACGAGCAGCCTGAGCAGCGCCGCATAGCGTTCCGGCGAGCTGAAAAAATAGTGGGTCAGCAACCAGCTCTGCGCATAATAGACCGACATGTCCTCCCGGCTGAGGCCCATCGGGCCGCCCGAGAGGATCCGCTCCATCGGCAGCCAGCGCTGCTGCATGATGGCATAGGCCCGGCCGTCGTCGAAATTGCCGATGTCGATTTTTCGGGGGGTGAACCGGACCGTCGAGAAATATTCGGCGAAGCCTTCGATATACCAGGCCGGATAGGCGTTCTGCACGTTCTGCAACATGAAATGATGGGCATATTCGTGGAACAGGATAAAGTTGCCCGATTCCTGGCTGTCGTCCACGAACGCGGCGATGCCTTCGGGCGTCGCCGTATAAAGACCGGCCACGCCGGGGGGCAGCGTGCGGATGACGTTGAGGTCGTCCCGGCCGTAGACGACATAGATATGCAGCTTGTTCTCGGCGGGCGGCTCCTCGGCCGTGGTGATCGAACGCAGCAATCTGTCGAAATCCTCGAGCAACAGGATGCGCTGACGCAGCTGTGCCTCGGAAAGGTTGCCGTAGAGCACGAAATTGGAGCTCTCCGCCCGCCGCCATTCGGCCCGGGCCGGCGAAGCGGTGAACAGCAGCAAGACCAGAAGACCAGTGAATATCCGCAACATCTGCGCGAGCCCCCAATGGTTAGGGTATAACAATCAACGACTTGCGCAGGCAAGCGTGTGATGTGCGTGGTCGCGGGCCTCCGCCCGGGCAACGAGAAAGAGGCGTTCCGCCAGGTTGCACCGACATGATTTCTGCGTGAAAATGGGGCGAGCCTTTCGGGGCACCCAGAGGGAGATTGCGCAGCGTGGCGAAGCTCGTTTTCGGATTGAACCAGTCGCTGGACGGCTATGTCGATCACATGGCCATGGCGCCCGATCCCGCGCTCTTTCGTCATTTCATCGAACAGGTGAGCGGCGCGGCCGCCAGCGTCTACGGGCGGCGCATGTACGAGGTGATGCGCTATTGGGACGAAGACCATCCCGAGTGGGACGCGGCGCAACGCGACTATGCGGCGGCGTGGCGGAGCCAGCCGAAATGGGTCGTCTCGCGCTCGCTGAAGTCCGTCGGCCCCAACGCCACGCTTGTGGGGGATGACCTCGGGGCCGAGATAGGCGGACTGAAGGCTCGGCTCGATGGGGAGATCGAACTTGCCGGCCCGGAACTGGCCCAAAGCCTGACCGACCTTGGTCTCATCGACGAATATCGGCTTTATCTCCATCCCGTCGTGCTCGGCCATGGCAAGCCGTTCTTCGCCGGTCCCCGGCCGCCGCTGCGCCTCGTGGCCAGCGATCGCATCGGCGAGCAGGTGATCAGGCTGACCTACGTTCCCGCATAATCGCGCCGGGCGTTCTGGCGGAGAGGGTGGGATTCGAACCCACGGTGAGCGTGAACCCACGGCGGTTTTCAAGACCGCTGCCTTAAACCACTCGGCCACCTCTCCGCTTCGGTCTGCCGGATAGCCGCGCTGCGCCCTTGCGTGCAAGCGCAGCGGCGGGCAGAGATTCACCTTGGCTCCGGCGCGTGTCATAAGAGCGGCGGAGCGGGGAGTAGAACATGTTGGGTTCCATCTGGATCGCCGTCGTCGGCCTGGCCCTGCAGAGCCAGGCCGCCTTGTCCGGCAGCACCGCATTGCTGGACCAGGGGTCCGGGCTCAGCGACGAGGGCTATCGCGCCTATCTGCCGCGGCTTCGCGCCGACGCCGAACGCGCCGGCATCCGCCGCGACACGCTCGACCGCGTCTTTCCCGCGCTCACCTTTTCGGCCCGGACGATCCAGCTCGATCGTTCGCAGCCCGGCGGCACGCCCGGCGCGAGCTCGGGCGCCAATCCGCCCTTCGCCCCCTATCGCGCCCGGCATCTGACGCAGCCGCTGATCGACCGGGGCCGCGCCCGTTATGCCGAGAATCTCGGGCCGCTCAGGGAAATCAGCCGCCGCACCGGCGTGCCCCCGCAATTCATGATCGCGATCTGGGGCAAGGAGACCAGCTACGGCCAGATCATGGGCGATTTCGATCTGCTCAACTCGCTCTCCAGCCTCGCCTATGAAGGCCGCCGCCGCGAGCTTTTCACCGGCGAGTTCGTCGCCACCTTGCGCATGGTCGAGCGCGGTTTCCCCCGCGACGAGCTGAAGGGGAGCTGGGCGGGGGCGGCCGGCCACCCGCAATTCCTGCCGAGCGTCTATATCCGCCTCGCCGCCGACGGCGACGGGGACGGGCGCGCCGACATCTGGCGCTCGCACCTAGACGGGCTCGCCTCGATCGCCAATTATCTCAAAAATGCCGGCTGGCGCCCGGGCCTCCCCTGGGGCGCGGCGGTGCGCGTGCCCGCCGGCTTCGATCGTGGCGCGGTGGCGAATCGGATGCGGGCGCCGCGCTGCCCCGCCGTCTTCGCCCGCCACAGCCGCTGGCTGACCGCCGCCGAATGGCGCCGCATGGGCATCCCCTCCAGCCTGCCCGACGACGCGATGGCCAGCCTGATCGAGCCTGACGGGCCGAACGCCACCGCCTATCTTACGACCAACAATTACCGCGTGATCCTCGACTATAATTGCTCGAACTTCTACGCGCTCACCGTGGCGCTTCTCGCCGATTCGGTGGCGCGCTGATTCTTGAAGGTGTTTCTGAACTCATGAACCGCAAGCCATTCTATTTGCTCGCAAGCACTTTTCTGATCGCCATGCCCGCCGCTGCCGCGGGGCCGAGCTTCGAGACGGCGGCGACGGTCGCCTACATGATCGATCTGTCCTCGGGCGCGGTGCTCTACCAGAAGGATGCGGAGCGGCGGATTCCCCCCGCCTCGATGGCGAAGATGATGACCACACACGTCGCCTTCGACCTCATCAAGCGCGGCGAGCTCAGCCCCGGCAAGATGTGCACGGTGCGTCCCGAGACCTGGCAGCGCTGGCACGGGCCCGCGGCAGGCTCGACCATGTTCCTCTCGCCCGGCGAGCAGGTCAGCGTGCGCAACCTGCTGCACGGCATCGTCACCCTCTCGGGCAACGACGCCACCGTCGTCCTCGCCGAATGCATTTCGGGCAGCGAGAGCGCCTTCGTCGCGCTGATGAACCGCCAGTCGCAGGCGATGGGCCTCGCCAATTCGCACTGGGGCAATCCGGTCGGCTGGCCGGACAATGGCGTGACTTACACCACGGCGCGCGATCTCGGCACGCTCGCCGCCGGCACGGTCCGCGATTATCCACAGCTCTACCGCGAATTTTACGGACTCCGGCAGTTCACCTGGGGCCGCACCATGGGTGGTAATGCGCCGATCCAGCAGGACAATCGCAACCCGCTGCTCGGCCGGGTCGCGGGCGCCGACGGGCTCAAGACCGGCCATACGGAGGAGGCGGGCTACGGCTTCACCGGCTCCGCGGACCGGAGCGGGCGGCGGATCGTGATGGTCGTCGCGGGTCTCACCAGCTTCAACCAGCGGATCGAGGAATCGGTGCGCTTCATGGAATGGGGCTTCAACGCCTGGCAGTCGCGCCCCTTGCTCCGCCGGGGCCAGCCGATCGGCGAGGCCCAGGTGCAGCTCGGCGGCGCCACCACCGTCGGCCTGATCGCCCCGCAGAATATCGCCGTCACCTATCCGCAGGGCATGGGCCGCAACCTGCGGGCCAGGATCGTCTATCAGGGCCCGGTCCGCGCCCCGATCGCGCAAGGCCAGCATATCGCCGATCTGGTCGTCGAGACCGAGGGGATGCCGCCCGCGACCATGCCGCTCGTCGCCGCCGAAGCGGTCGAGGAGGCGGGCTTCTTCGGCCGGATCTGGAACGGTCTCAAGAGCCTCGTCGGCCTGGCCTGAGGGGTGGCGGGGACGTTCATCAGCCTTGAAGGCGGGGAAGGGGTCGGCAAGTCGACCCAGCTCAAGGCACTGGCCGACGCCCTTCACGCCTGCGGTCTCGAAATCCTCACGACCCGCGAGCCGGGCGGCAGCCCCGGCGCCGAGGCGATCCGCGGCCTTCTCCTGCACGACCACCATTGGACCCCCGAGGCGGAAGCCCTGCTCTTCGCCGCCGCCCGCGCCGATCATGTCGCGACCACGATCCGGCCCGCGCTCGCCGAGGGGAAATGGGTCATCACCGACCGCTTCGTCGACAGCTCGATCGCCTATCAGGGCGGCGCGGCCGGACTCGGCTTCGAGCGGGTCCGTGCCCTGCACGATTTCGGCAGCCACGGCTTCCTCCCCGACCGCACCCTGCTGCTCCAGCTCCCCGAAGCCGAAGCCGAGGCCCGCGCCCGCGGTCGCGACACCCAGGGCGCCGACCTGATCGGGGGACGCGACGCCGGCTTCCATCGCGGCGTCGCGGAAGCTTTCGCGCGGCTCGCCGCCGAGGAGCCGGACCGCTTCCGCGTGATCGATGCGAGCGGCGAGGCGACGACGGTCACAAACCGCCTTCTCGCCGCCGTCGAGGATCTGCTCCCGTGAGCCCGCTCTTCGGCCACGATGGCCCGGTCGCCGCATTCCGCGCCGCGCTCGATGGCGGCCGCCTCCATCATGCCTGGCTGCTTGCCGGACCGCCGGGGATCGGCAAGGCCACCTTCGCCGACAAGGCCGCGCTGCGCGTGCTCGCCGAAGGCGCGGGGCCGCCGGTCGAGACGGTCGGGCTCGACGTTCCCGGCGACCATCCGATCGCGAAGCTCGCCGCGGCCGGCAGCCATCCCGATCTGATGCGGCTCGAACGGCTCGCCAAGGACGGCGGCATCGAACTCGCCCGCTCGATCGCGATCGATCAGGTGCGCGGCCTGCAGCGGCTGTTCGCGACCACCGCCTCGCTCTCGCGCTGGCGCGCGGTGGTGATCGACGCGGTCGACGATCTCGAACGCAACGGCGCCAATGCCTTGCTCAAGAATCTCGAGGAACCGCCGCCCAACACCGTCTTCCTCCTGGTCAGCCACGCCCCCGAGCGGCTCGTCCCGACCATCCGCTCGCGCTGCCGGGTGCTCCGCTTCGCCCCGCTGGACGGTGACGTCATGACGTCGGCCCTCCGCGCGGCGCTTCCCGACGCCGGCGAACGCGAGCTCGAAGCCCTCGTCGCGGTCGGAGAGGGTGCCCCAGGCCGCGCCATCGCCTGGCGCGGGCTCGACATCGCCGCCCTCGATGCGGCGATGGACGCGCTGGTCCGCGACGGCGATCCGGTCAACGCGAAGCGCGCCGCGCTCGCCCAGAGCCTGTCGCTGAAGGCGGCCCAGCCCCGCTACGAAGCCTTCCTCGCCCGGGCGCCCTCCAGGATCGCGGCCGAGGCCAGGACGCGGCGCGGCCCGGCGTTGGCCGAGGCGCTTGGGCTCTGGGAACGGGCCTCGTCACTTGCCGGCGGCGCCCAGCGGCTTTCGCTCGACGTGCATAGCACTGTGTTCGAGCTGGCCGGCATGCTGGCCGCGCTCGCGCCGAAGAACGACCGGCAAGCCGCTTAGGCTTTATCGCGCGCCTTAACCCCGCTAGGCGCAAGTTAATGCCAAAGCCCTTCTACATCACGACCGCGATCAGCTACCCGAACGGGCGGCCGCATATCGGCCACGCCTATGAGGCGATCGCGACCGACGCGATCGCCCGTTTCCAGCGCCTCCGCGGCCGCGAGGTCTTCTTCCTCACCGGGACCGACGAGCACGGCCTCAAAATGGCCCAGACCGCGCGCGAGCAGGGCGTCGAGCCCGCCATCTTCGCCGAACAAATGTCATCCGCTTTCAAGCAGATGGACGACGATCTCAATATCTCCTACGATCGCTTCATCCGCACCACCGAGCCCGCCCACCATCGCGCCAGCCAGGCGATCTGGCAGGCGATGGCGGCGCGGGGCGATCTCTATCTCGGCCGCTACGAAGGCTGGTATTCGGTGCGCGACGAAGCTTATTATGGCGAAGAGGAGCTGGTCGCCGCCGATACGGGCGAGAAGCTCTCGCCCCAGGGCACGCTTGTCGAATGGACGGTGGAGGAGAGCTGGTTCTTCCGCCTTTCGGCCTATCAGGAGAAATTGCTCGCCTTCTATGAGGCGAACCCCGATTTCATCCGCCCCGAAAGCCGCCGCAACGAGGTGCTCCGCTTCGTCGAGGGCGGCCTCGCCGACCTCAGCATCTCGCGGACCAGCTTCGATTGGGGGGTGAAGGTCCCGGGCAGCGACAACCACGTCATGTACGTCTGGCTCGACGCCCTGACCAATTATCTTACCGGCCTTGGTTATCCTGACGATACAGAATCTTACCGGACGTTCTGGCCGGCCGATCTGCACATCATCGGCAAGGATGTGGTGCGCTTCCACGCGATTTACTGGCCGGCCTTCCTGATGTCGGCGGGGATCGAGCTCCCGAAGCAGGTCTTCGGCCACGGCTTCCTGCTCCATCGCGGCGAGAAGATGTCGAAATCGCTCGGCAACGTCGTCGATCCGGCCGATCTGGTCCGGGCCTTCGGCGTCGATCCGCTGCGCTATTTCCTGCTTCGGGAGGTCACCTTCGGCCAGGACGGCGGCTATACGACGGAGGCGATCGTCAACCGGGTCAATGCCGATCTCGCCAACAGCTTCGGCAATCTCGCCCAGCGGACGCTCTCCTTCATCGCCCGCAATTGCGACGGCGTGCTGCCGCTGGCGGGGAAGGGGGCGGAGGCGGACGAGGCTTTGCTCAAACAAGTCCGCGAGGCCTGCCGCACCGAACTGCCGCAGGCCTTCGAGGCGCTGGCGCTCTCGCAGGGCATCGAGGCCTGGCTCCGCGCCGTCTTCGCCTGCAACCAATATATCGACGCCGAGGCGCCCTGGGCGCTGCGCAAGACCGATCCCGAACGGATGAACGCCGTGCTGGCGACGCTCTACGAAGCGATCGCCGATCTCGCCATCGCCATCCAGCCGGTGATCCCGGCCGCCGCGGCGACCTTGCTCGACGCGATGGGCGTGCCGGAAAGCGAACGGAGCTACGCCGCGCTCGAGGACGAGACCCGCTATTCCCGCCTCGCCGCCTCGGGCTTCACCCTGGCCGCGCCCAGCCCGATCTTCCCGCGGCTGGAGATGCCGGCGGAGGGCTAGGGTCCGCAGGCAATTCACGTCGTCCCGGACTTGATCCGGGATCCATGAACACGGTGCTGGAGGGTGCGGCCCATTCGGTGTTCATGGATGCTGACTTTCGCCAGCATGACGAAGTCAGGCCATGACAAGCTTTCCTCCCGCCGCCTTCGCGCCTAGGCTCGGCGCAAAAGGAAGGCTCAAGCATGGCGGACGTGGTCATCTCCTATGCGCCCGAGAACGAGGCGACGGCACGGCAGCTCGGCGAGGTGCTCGCGCGGCACGGTTATGACGTCTGGGGCCCGGGCGGCGGCGCCGGCGCGGCCAATGCGGAGGCGGTGACCGAGCATATCGTCGCGGCCAAGGCCGTCGTCGTCATCTGGTCGACCGCGGCCGGAGCCTCCGAATGGGTCCGCGCCGACGCCAATGTCGCGCGGGGCCTGAAGAGGCTCGTCCAGGTCTCGGCCGACGGCAATCCGCCGCCGATTCCCTTCGATGCCACGCAGGTCGCCTCGATCTCCACCTGGCTCGGCGAAGACGCCCATCCGGGCTGGGAGGCGATCAAGGCCGCGGTCGCCGCGCTGGCCGGAACGCCGGCGCTCGCTGCCGTCCAGACACCGGCTGAGCCTGAACCGGCGGAGCCCGAACCGGCCGAGCCCGAACCCGCGGAGCCCGAACCGGTCGAGCCGACGGTCGTGCCGGTAGCGCCGCCCGGACCCGAGCCCGAGGCGGTCGCGCCTCCGGCGCCCGAGCCGGAGCCCGCGCCGCCGCCGCCTGAGCCACCCGCGCCCGAACCCGAGCCTCTGTCCGACCCCGCCCCGGCGTCGCTCTCCGATCCGGCCCCGGCGGCCGCCGCCGCGGCGGCATCGCCGTCCGCCCCGGCGCCGCGCCGGGGGCCGAGCCTGGCGCTGATTCTGATCATCCTCTTCGTCCTGATCGTGCTCGCGGCCGCCGCCTATGTGTTCTGGCAGCGCAGCCAGCCGCCGGCCGCGGCGCCGGTTGCGGCGGAAACCAACACCCTCGTCCCCGCCGAGCCCACGGGCCCTGACATCCCGCAGGACGTCTCGTTGCAGCCAGGCGCCGAGACCCCGGTCGCGCCGCCCGCCAACGAGACGTTCGACCGCCAGGCGATGCTGCGCGGCGGCGGCCCGGCGGCGGTCCGCAGCGCTCCGACCGCGCAGGGCTTCACCGTCGGCCAGATCCAGCCCGGCGAGGGCTTCCAGACCTATCAGCAGGACGGCGAATGGTGGCGGGTGCGCACCGCCGGGGGCGTCACCGGCTATGTGATGGCCTCGGCGATCCAGCTCCAGGCCGCGAACGCGCCGGCGCAGCAGCAAGCGCAGGCGGCAACTCCCGGTGAGCCGCAGGCCCGGCCCACGCCGCCCCGCCGCGCGGAGCCGCGCGTGCCGCGCCAGCGCATCCGCAAGGAAAATAGCGAGGTCATGGAGCAATTCTGCGCCAGCGCGGGCCGAGGCACGCCGCAATGCCGCCGCTTCCGCCAATCCTATTGAGCGATCGCCGCGGGTCGCCAGGGATGACGCGTCGGCGGCGAGCCGCTAGACGCGTCACCCATGTTCGTCGATAGCCACTGCCACCTCAATTATAAGGGCCTGATCGAGGACCAGCCCGGCGTGCTGGCCCGCGCCCGCGCGGCCGGCGTCTCGATGATGCTCAACATCTCGACCCGCGCCTCGGAATGGGATGCCGTGATCGGCACGGCCGAGCGGGAACGTGACGTCATGGCGTCGGTCGGCATCCACCCGCACGAGGCCGACATCCACCCGGACATCGAAACCGAAACCTTGGTCGAGCGGGCGCAACACCCCAGGGTGGTCGGCATCGGCGAGACCGGCCTCGATTATTATTACGACCGCTCGGACCGCGAGCGGCAGCGGCAGAGCTTCCGCTCGCACATCGCCGCATCGCGCGAGACGCAGCTGCCGCTGATCGTCCACACCCGCGATGCCGAGGAGGATACCTATCAGATCCTCGCCGAGGAGATGGAGAAGGGGCGCTATCCGGCGCTGATCCACTGCTTCACCGCCGGCCAGGACTTCGCCGACAAGGTGCTGGCGCTGGGCCTCTACATCTCGATTTCCGGCATCGTGACCTTCAAGAACGCCAAAGAGTTGCAGGAGGTCGCCAGGACCGTTCCGCTCGAGCGGCTGCTGATCGAAACCGATTCGCCGTTCCTCGCGCCCGTTCCGCATCGCGGCAAGCCGTGCGAACCGGCCTATGTCGCCGATACCGCGAACTACCTGTCCGCGCTCAGATCGGAGAACATCGAGACGCTGGCAAGCGCCACCAGCGCCAACTTCCGCCAACTTTTCGCCAAGGTCCGGGCATGAGGCTGCGCGTTCTCGGCTGCGGAACCTCGGCCGGCGTGCCGCGGGTCGGCAACGATTGGGGCGAATGCGACCGCGACGAGCCCAGGAACCGCCGCCGCCGCGCCTCGGTCCTGGTCGAATACGGCCCCTGCCGGATCCTCGTCGATACCTCGCCGGACCTGCGCGAGCAGCTGCTCGACGCGGAGGTCAGCGATGTCGAAGCGGTGATCTGGACGCACGACCATGCCGATCACTGCCACGGCATCGACGACCTCAGGCAACTCTATCACGCCCGCCGCCGCCCGGTGAACGGCTATGCCCGCCAGGCGACGCTCGATCTGCTCCATCGCCGCTTCGGCTATGCCTTCGAGGGGAAGGGGAGCTATCCCGCCGTGGTAACCCCCCATCTTCTGCCCAATCATATCAACCTCGCCGGCCTCTCGGTGCGCTCCGTCGATCAGCCGCATGGCGAGATCACCAGCGCCGGCCTGCGCTTCGACGGCGGCGGCGCCGCGATCGGCTATTCCACTGATTTCGACAGCGTGACCGACGACATGGCCGCGTTGTTCGACGGCCTCGATCTCTGGGTGGTCGATGCGCTGCGCCGCAGGCCGCACCCGACCCATCCGCATCTCGCGATGACGCTCGAATGGATCCGCAAGCTCGCGCCGAAGCGCGCGATCCTCGTGCATATGGACAACAGCCTGGACTATCGGACTTTGTGCGGCGAATTGCCGGACGGGGTGGAGCCCGGCTATGACGGGCTGGAGGTCGATTTGTGAGCGACGGCGATCAAGCTCTTAATTTCATTTATTTTTTAGGATGTCTCGTGCTCGTGGGCAGCGCCTTCATGGTGCGCCGGCTGCCGCTCGCCCAGGGGCTGAAGATGTTCGTCGGCTGGGTGCTGATCTTCGGCGCCGCCTTCATAATCTTCACGCTGAAGGACGAGTTCCTCGCGCTCGGCAATCGCCTGATGGTCGAGGTGAGGGGCGGCACGCTGGAAGAGGCGGCGCCGGGCGAAGTCCGCATCCGTCAGGCCGCGGACGGCCATTTCTGGGTCGATGCCGAACTGAACGGCCGGCCGGCGCGCTTCCTGATCGACAGCGGCGCCACCGTCACCAGCATCAGCGCGGCCGCGGCGCAGCGCGCCGGCATCGCGCCGAGCGGCGGCATGGGCGTCGTCGTGCAGACCGCCAACGGGATGGTCACCGCCCGGCGGGGCCGCGCCGCGTCGCTCAAGGTCGGCAATATCGTGCGGAACGACTTGGCCGTGCATATTTCCGACAGTTTCGGCGACACCAACGTGATCGGCATGAACTTCCTGTCGAGCCTGCGCAGCTGGAGCGTGGAAGGGCGAACGCTCGTCCTGCGCTCCTGAAGCCCATCGCCTCTGACTATATTTTACATAATGTATATTATCGGACTTTAGCCATGACGCGTTCCGCGCCACTTTCGCCAACATCCACCCTCGCCGAGCTGGTCGAAATCATGGCCCGGCTGCGGGATCCCGGCACCGGCTGCGAATGGGATATCGCCCAGAGCTTCGCGACGATCGCGCCCTATACGATCGAGGAAGCCTATGAGGTCGCCGACGCTATCCAGCGCGACGATATGGATGCGCTCAAGGACGAGCTTGGCGATCTCCAGCTCCAGGTCGTCTATCACGCCCGCATGGCCGAAGAGCGCGGCGCCTTTGCCCTTGATGACGTCATGGCGTCGATCTGCGCCAAGATGGTCCGCCGCCATCCGCACATCTTCGGCGATGCCGCTACCAGCCCCGGCTGGGAAGCTCTGAAAGCGGCCGAGCGCGCGGACCATCCCGACGAGAGCGCGCTGGCCGGCGTCGCCCTCGCCCTCCCCGCCCTGAAGCGCGCCGAGAAGATCCAGCGCCGCGCG
>DATINU010000270.1:0-8230 GCA_035473955.1 Allosphingosinicella sp. | reverse complement strand
TGGGCGCCCTGGACGGTGATCGACGGCAACGACAAGAAATCCGCCCGGATGGCCGCACTCAGCAAGGTCGCCGAAATCCTGGCCGACGCACTGCCCAAGGGCCCGCCTAAATCGGGTCCGGAGCTGGACGAGATGAGGAAGGCGCTCGACTGACGTTGGGACCCGGCGGCCATTTGCGCCAGGCGCCGCCGAAGCGCACCCGGAAGATCCAGAACAGCATTGCCGCCAGCACCGCCAGCGCCGGCAGGTACCAGATCGCCATGCCCCGCCAGGCCGCCGGGAAAATGTCCTGCTGCCCTTGGAAGAACGAGGTGGTGGCGATCAGCATCGCCGCGCTCATCCGCCACGCATGCCGCCCGATCCGCTGCGCACCCGACAATTGCCGCCGCAGGATGAAATTGAGGTCGAGCGCGGCAGCAAGCAGTGCCAAACCGCCGAAGACGAACATCGGCTGATAGGGAAGGAGGTCGATCCGGCCGCGCGGGCTGTTCAGCGCCTGGAGGCCGAAGCCGAGCTCCGCCGATCCGCAGGCGAGGATCACCGCCAGCGCCGCCAGCTCGAACCGCCCCGCTCTGCCGCCCCGCCGCTTCGCGCTGCGCCAGGCGGTGGCGACCAGATAGCAGGTGATGATGCCGATCACCGCCGTCGCCCGTTCCGGTTTGAACGCCGCGATCAGAGCGCCGCTCAAGGTCAGCACCAGCATGGCGGCGAAGAAGATCGTGCCGATCCGCGCGTGCAGCCGCCCGCCTTTGCGCACGGCGAGCGCGCCCGCACCGGCCAGCAAGGCCGCGCTTCCGGCGACGACATGGGTCAACGTGATCAGGATCATGCACACCTCCCTTGCGCTTGTTCGCAAGCGGCGTATTATGCGGATAGTACACCTTGGACCATGACGCGGAGGGCCAAAGACTTGATCGCAGGTTGCATCGAGAAGATGCGGGCGCGGGATTGCGGGGCGTGCGACCGGCGCGACACCTGTGCCTTCATCATGCCGGACCGCTACGGCCGCCTGCTCCAGCCCGCCGGCGAAAAGCCGCCGGAACGGCGCGGCCGTTCGCTGCTGCGCATGTTGTTCGGCGAGATCGCAAGAGCCGCCCGCAAGGAGATGGCCAGGAAGGAAGACGGCTTCCGCAAGCGGGTGGAAGCCGAGCTGGAGCATCGGCTCGCCGACGGCCCGCCCGGCATCGATATTGTCGCCCGCGCGCTGGGCTGCAGCCGCCAGACGCTTTACCGCCGCCTCAAGGCGGAAGGCGTCACCTTCGCTTCGGTGCTCGACGATCTGCGCCGCCGCCGCGCGCTGAAGCTGATCCGCGATCCCATGCTGCAGGTGAGGACGGTCGGCTACGATTTGGGCTTTTCCGATCCCGCCGCCTTTTCCCGCGCCTTCAAGCGTTGGACGGGCCTGAGCCCCCGCGCGTTCCGTGAACGGAAAGGCGTTCAGGCGGGATAGTCGATCCGCACCACCTCATAGTCCCTCTCGCCCCCAGGCAGCGTCACCCGGCGCACATCGCCGACCGCGGCGCCGCGCACCGCGCGGGCGAGGGGGGAATGGAAGCTGATCCGCCCGGCGCCGGCATCGGCCTCGTCCTCGCCGACCAGGGTCACGACCCGCTCGTTATCGTCCTCGTCGGCGAGCGTCACGGTCGCGCCGAACCAGGCCTTGGACTTGTCGGGCTGCCGCGCCGGATCGGTGACCTTCGCTTCCTTCATCCGCCGGGCGAGGAAGTTGATCCGCCGATCGACCTCGCGCAGCCGCCGCCTTCCATATTGATAGTCGGCATTCTCGGACCGGTCCCCGTTCGCCGCCGCCCAGGCGATCGTCTCGAGCAGTTTGGGCCGCTCGCCGCCATAAAGGGAATCATATTCCTCGCGCAGCTTGCGATAGCCCGCCGGCGTGATGAAGTTCGGCCGTTCGCTCATGATCCCCACCTACGTCATCCCCGCGGAAGCGGGAATCCAGCTCTTGTTCTTAGAAGCCGTGCCCAAGCTGGATCCCCGCTTCCGCCGGGATGACGGGAAGAGAGAGTCAGCGCAAAGCGTTCTGGCCCAGATAGTAGGAGATGCGCCCGTGCGAGCGGCTGCGTTCCGGATAGAGCAGATCGTAGACCATCGCATTCTCCACCACGCGCTGGACGTAATTGCGGGTCTCCGAGAACGGGATCTCCTCGATCCAGCGCAGCGCATCGGTGCCCGGCAGGCGCGGATCGCCGTTGAGCGCGATCCACTGCGGCACCCGGCCGGGCCCGGCATTGTAGGCGACCGCGGTCAGGATCAGATTGCCGCCATAATTGTCGAGCAGCCGGGTCAGATGGTTGCTGCCGATCAGGATATTGTAATCCGGATCCTCGGTCAGCCGGCTAAGATTGTAGGGCACGCCCATCCGCCGCGCCTCGGCGGCGGCGGTGGCGGGCATGAGCTGCATCATGCCGCGCGCGCCGACCGGGCTGGTCGCGCTCCGCTCGAACGAGCTTTCCTGGCGCATGATGCCGTGCGCCGCGGCCCAATTGTGGCTGTAGGCGGCGGGAATGCCGACCTCCGGAAAGGCGCCGCGGGCGTAGAAATTCTCGCCGCGATTGCGGGCCTCCCGCGCGGCCCAGACGCCGAGATCGAGCCGGCCGATCGAGCGGCCCAACTCGGCCGCGACCGCCCGTTCGCCGTCATTTTCGAGCGACTCCGCCAGCGCGCGAACGAACAGAGTCTGGTCCCCGCGCCGCCCCACCATGCCAAGATAGCGGACGGCCTCGACCAGGGAGCGCCGGCCGAAGCTTGCGCGCATCGCCGGATCGGCCGGCGGCGAAGCGACGGGCGGCGGCGGCGTCCGCCCCAGCCGCTCCAGCGCCAGCAGTCCGTAAAACTGGTCGGGACTCGCCGCCGCCTGCTGCAGCCAGGCATCGGCCCGGCCGGTATCGCCGGCCCGCGCGGCGGCGCGGGCGGCCCAGTAGAAGCCTTTCGCCCGGGTCTGCGGGGAGCGCGCGGCGCGGGCGTAAAGATCGAACAGCCGCGCCGCCTCGGCGAAACGGTTGGTCCGGTAGAAGGCGGTGGTCCCGCCCAGCCAGACGAGGCTGGGATAAGCGTCGCGCTCGGCGAAAGGGCGATCGCTGACGTCGGTGCCGGCCGGATAGAGATCGTCGACCTTGGAGGCGATGTCGTAGGCGGTCTGCCAGTTGCGGTCGTTGGCGGCGGCGCGCGCCAAGGTCAGGGCCGTTTCCAGCCAGGCCTCGGCATTGGCCGGCGGCCGGTCGAACCGCAGCCGGCCGGCGAGGAGCGAACGGGCCGCGGCGCTCTGGCCGGTATTGCGCAGCCAATTGGCGCGGTCGACGGTGAGGCCGGGATCGCGCAGCAGCGACGGATCGAGCATGGCCAGCCGACTCGAGGCGTCGGCCGCCCGCGTCTGCAGCGCGAGCCGCGTCTCGAACAAGGCGCGCTTGCCCGCCGGCGCCCAGATCAGGCTGCGCTGGGCGCTTTGGATATCGCCATTGCCGAGCAGGACCTCCAGCCGCCGGTCATGCTCTTCGGGGCCAAAGGCGCCGCCGAAGCTGCTCACCAGCCGCTGCTCGTCGGTCTGCGGCAACACGCCGCCGGTCCAGGCCTTGCGGGCCGCGTCGCGCGCCTCGCCGGAGCGGCCGGTCGATTGCAGCGCGAAGGCGTGCTGGGCATGGCCGCCCGCCGTCAGCGGCGGGAACTGGCTGAAGAAGCGGGCGACGTCGCCCGGCGAGACCGCTTCCATCGAGAGCCGCCGTTCGGCCGAACGGCGCATCGCCGTTTCGCCGGGCCAGCCGCGATGGCTGGCGAGGAAGCCGGCGTAGGAGGAGAAGGAGAGGTTGTCGCTCTGGCGGAGGCTGTTCCACTGGGCGAGGTCGACCGCGATCGGGCTCGTGGCCGCCTGCAGCATCAGGCCGATGGCGGAGAGCGCGGAGGGGCTCGACGCGGGCGCCCCGGCCGGCGCGAGCGACTGGGCCGCGACCCCGGCTGCGGACGCTCCCATCAGGAGCAACAGGCCCGCTCTTCTTTGCACGCTGGACAGAATGACGCCCCCCTCCTTATCAGACCATGAACATCCCCCGCGATGTTCGTGAGGCAAACCCTAGGGTCAAGCCGAACGGCGAGGCAAGCCGGGGCGAAGGAGACGCGCATGTTCAGGGGGTCGATCCCGGCTCTGGTGACGATTTTCCGCGACGAAGCGTTTGCGGAAGAGGCGTTTCGCGCCTTCGTCGACTGGCAGATCGCCGAGGGAAGTCATGCGCTCGTGCCCTGCGGCACCACCGGTGAATCGGCGACCTTGAGCGCCGAGGAACATTACGATGTCGTCCAGGCCTGCGTCGAAACGGCGGCCGGGCGCGTGCCGGTGATCGCCGGTTGCGGCTCGAACGACACCGGAGTCGCGATCTTGAACATGCGCGCGGCAAAAGAACGGGGCGCCGACGCGGCCTTGGTCGTGCTGCCTTATTACAACCGCCCGAACCAGGAAGGTATCTTCGCCCATTTCAGGGCGCTGACCGAGGCCTGCGACCTGCCTGTGGTCGTCTACAACGTGCCTTCGCGCACCGTGACCGACATCCTCCCCGAAACGCTCGCCCGCGTGGCGGCGTTGCCCGGCGTGGTGGGCATCAAGGATGCGCATGGCGATCTCAACCGCGTCGCCGAGCAGCGCCGGCTCTGCGGCCCGGATTTCGTCCAGCTCTCGGGCAATGACGGCACCGCGCTCGGCTTCAACGCGATGGGCGGGGTCGGCTGCATCTCGGTCACCGCCAACGTCGCCCCCCGTCTCTGCGCCGATTTCCAGAACGCCTGCGCCGAGGGCCGCTGGGCGGACGCGCTCACTGTGCAGGACCGCCTCCACCCCTTGCACGCCGCGCTTTTCTCGGACGCCTCGCCGGGCCCGGTCAAATACGCGCTGGGCAAGCTCCGCCCCGATTTCGCCTCGGAGATCCGCCTGCCGATGACCATGCCGGGCGAGGCGAGCCGCAGGACGGTCGATGCCGCTTTGGCCCATGCCGGGCTGATTTGACCCCGACCCTTCGCCCTGAGCTTGTCGAAGGGCTTTCCTTTCTTACTTGATATCACCAGAAGGCAGCCGAGGTCTTCGACAATGGTCAGGTGCAAATGTCCCCCCGGACATTTACAGCCATGCCCGGGGGCATGGCGACCTGACCATCAGCCCGAACGGAAGTAGAGCGCCAAAGTCCCATGCCGCGTCCAAAACCCGAGGAATTCGACAAGAAGAAGGTGGTCGCCGAGAACCGGCGGGCGCGGTTCGATTATGCGATCGAGGACAAGTTCGAGGCGGGGATCGCGTTGACCGGGACCGAGGTGAAGAGCCTTCGCTTCGGCGAGGGGTCGATCGCGGAATCCTATGCGGAGGTGAAGGAGGAGGAGGTCTGGCTGGTCAACGCCAACATCCCCGAGTTCAGCCACGGCAACCGCCACAATCACGAGCCGAAGCGGCCGCG
Organism: Allosphingosinicella sp.; assembly: GCA_035473955.1. Lineage (GTDB taxonomy): Bacteria > Pseudomonadota > Alphaproteobacteria > Sphingomonadales > Sphingomonadaceae > Allosphingosinicella. The sequence goes on along the minus strand of DATINU010000270.1, from coordinate 2,780 downwards.
CAAATTGCTGCTCAACCACCGCCAGATCGCCAAGCTGCACGGCGCCGTGGCGCGGCAGGGGATGACGCTCGTCCCGCTTTCCATCTATTTCAACAGCCGCGGGCGGGCGAAGGTCGAGATCGCGCTCGCCAGGGGGCGCAAGAGCCACGACAAGCGCGATTACGAAAAAGAGAAAGACTGGAAGCGCGAGCAGGGCCGGCTGCTGAGGCAGCATGGCTGAGCAAAAACCGCAGGGCTGGCTCGCCCGCACCTTCGCGAACAACATGCCGAGCCGCGAGCAGCTGGCCGAAAGCCGCTGGATCAAGCCGTTCGGCCAGCGCATCCTTCATTCCGAATTCTGGCGCTTCACCCGCAGATCGGTCCCGCGCGGCGTGGCGATGGGGCTGTTCGTCGGCATCCTGTTCCTGATTCCGGGCGTGCAGATGATCGGCGCCGCGCTCTTCTGCATTCCGGTGCGCGGCAACATCCCGATCGCGGCGGGGATGACCTTCCTGACCAACCCCTTCACCACGCCGTTCCTGATCCTGGCCTCGATTCCCGTGGGCAATCTGTTCGGCTTTCATGCCGATGCGGCGGCCGTCACCGGCATGTATGAGCGCTCGGCGCCGATCAGCGAATGGCTGGTCTGGCTGGCCTCGGACGCGGCCCCGGCCATGATCTGCGGCCTCTTCATCATCGCCTTGGCGAGCGGGGCGATCGGCTATCTGATCGCGAGCCTGTTCTGGCGCTGGTGGATCGGGCGGAAATGGCGGCGGCGGGGCATGGCTGCCGATTGATCGGGCGGAAGGCGGTGCTATACCGCCGTCACACACCCTTCTGACCAGGATCCCGCCATGCGCAAATTGCTCGCCGCCTTCGCTCTCACTGCCGCCGCCGGCGCTTATGCCATCGCCAGCGCCGGCGCCCCGGCCACCGCCCAGACCGCGCCGACGAAAACCGGCCCGCAGATCGGGGCCTTCGGCTTCGATCTCGCCGGCATGGACCGCAATGTCGCGCCGGGCGACAATTTCTACGCTTTCGCAAACGGCAATTGGGACCGGACCAACGAAATCCCCGCCGACCGCTCCAATTACAGCATGTTCGTCACCCTGGACGACCTCTCCAAGCAGCGCACCCACACCATCCTGGACGAGGCCATGCGCCGGCCCGGCTCGCGGATCGGCGATTTCTACGCCAGCTTCCTCGATGAGGCGCGGATCAACGCCGCCGGCGCGACCCCGCTCCGGCCCATGCTCGCCCAGATCCAGGCGATCTCCAGCCGGGCGGATTGGGCCGCGCAGGCGGGCCGGCTGTTCCGCCAGGGCGTGAACACGCCGTTCAACGGCTATGTGAACAGCGACGACCGCATCCCGACCGAGATGATCCAGCGGCTGACCCAATCGGGCCTCGGCCTGCCGGACCGCGATTATTACCTGCGCGACGACGCGGCGCTGGTCGAGAAGCGCACCGCCTATCAGACCTATCTTGCGCGCCTGTTCGAGCTGGCGGGCGAGGCGAACGGCGCCGAGCGCGCCGCCGCCGTGGTCGCGCTCGAGCGCCGCTTCGCCGAAGTGCAATGGACCCGCGTCCAGAATCGCGACGACGAGGCGTCCTACAACAAATGGGCGATGGCCGATTTCGCGCGCAACGCGCCGGGCTTCGACTGGACCCGCTATTTCGAGACCACCGGCCTCGCCGGGCAGCAGAACATCCTGGTCTCGCAGCCCTCCGCCTTCACGGGCATGGCCCGGATCATCGGCGAGACGCCGCTGCCGGTGCTCAAGGACTATATGACGCTGCGGCTGCTCGACAATGCGGCGCCGTTGCTGTCGCAGAATTTCGTCGACGCCAATTTCGCGTTCCGCGGCACCGTGCTCAACGGCACCCCGCAGAATGAGGAGCGCTGGAAACGCGGCGTCACCCTCGTCACCCAGTCGGTCCCGGACGATGTCAGCCGGGTCTATGTCGAGCGCTTCTTCCCGCCCGAGGCCAAGGCCGCCGCCGACGCGCTGGTCCGCAACGTGATCGCGGCGATGGACCGGCGGCTGCAGAGCCTCGCCTGGATGTCGCCCGAAACGCGGACCCGCGCGCGCGCCAAGCTCGCCGCCTTCACGCCGAAGATCGGCTATCCCGATCACTGGATCGATTATTCGGGCGTCCGGATCGACCGCAACGACCTGCTCGGCAATGTCGCGCGCGCGACCGAGTTCGAATATCAGCGCAATCTCAACAAGCTCGGCCGCCCCGTCGACCGCAGCGAGTGGGGCATGACGCCGATGACCGTGAACGCCTATGCGAACCCGGTCTGGAACGAGATCGTCTTCCCGGCGGCGATCCTGCAGCCGCCCTTCTTCGATCCCAACGCAGATCCGGCGGTCAATTACGGCGGCATCGCCGCGGTGATCGGCCACGAGATCAGCCACCATTTCGACGATCAGGGCAGCCGCTACGACGAACATGGCGCGCTGCACGAATGGTGGACGCCGCAGGATCGCGAGCGGTTCAACGCGCTGACCGCGCAGCTGGTGGCGCAATATGACGCCTATGAGCCGCTGCCCGGCCACCACGTCCAGGGCGCGCTCACGCTCGGCGAGAATATCGCCGATCTCGCCGGCCTCACCGTCGCCTACGATGCCTACCGGATGGCGCTCGGCGGCCGCGAGGCGCCGGTGATCGACGGGCTCACCGGCGATCAGCGCTTCTATCTCGGCTGGGCGCAAGTCTGGCGGCGCGAATATCGCGAGGCGAACCTGCTGCAGCGGCTGCTGACCGATCCGCATTCGCCGTCCGAGCAGCGCGGC
>DATINU010000269.1:0-2285 GCA_035473955.1 Allosphingosinicella sp. | reverse complement strand
CTCGCCCAGTTTTTCAAGAAAGCCTGTGACGACCATCTTGCCCATTCGCGGCGGGGGGATTCTGCACCGATCGGCCCGCCAAGGCGAACGCGGCCTGCACCGTCCCCGCCGGTCGGGTTCAAATCGAAACCAGCGGCATCGGCTGGAGCCTTGCCGACCTCGGCGGGACGCGCACCGAACTGCTCACGGTCGGTGCGTCCGTTGCGAAGCTCGGGCTGAACGGCAGGTCGGACCCTCAGATCGGCTTCACACCCTATGCCGCGCTGACCGCATTGGACGGCTCGCGAACCCGGGTCTCCGGCATCGGCGACGTCGTCCTGCGCTACAAGCGCAGGCTCACCGGCCCCGGCGCGCCCCTGCAGGTCGCTGCGATCCCATTCGTGAAGCTGCTCGCCGCGCCGGACGGGCTCGGCAACGGCCGGGTCGAGGGCGGGCTGGCGGTTCCCGTCAGCTTCGCCCTGGGCGGCCCGGTGACGCTGCCCCTCGGCCCCGAGCTCGACCTGCTCGCCGATGCCGACGGCCATGGCCGCCATTTCGCGGTCGTGAATCTGGTCAATCTCTCGGCCCCCGTCGCGCCGCGTCTGACGCTCGCCGGGGAACTCTGGACGAACCTCAATTTCGATCCCGGGGGCACGGTCGAACAGGCCTCGCTCGACGCCGCCGCCGCTTATGCTGTCTCGGACGACCTCCAGCTCGATCTCGGCGCGAATCTCGGCCTCACCCGCGACACGCCCGATGTCGAGGTCTATGCCTGACTCTCATTCCGCTTCTGACCTGCGGCGAGGACGAATCTCCCTTGACCTACCCACTGTATTAGCACAGTATGACGCACATGAACGAAGACCGTCCCGTCTATCTGCGCCTGCGCGATAGCATTGCCGCGATGATCCTCGATGGGCGCGTGCGCGACGGCGATCCGCTGCCTTCGGTGCGCAGCCTCGCCGCCGATTACGGCGCCAATCCGCTGACCGTCGCCAAGGCCTATCAGACCTTCCAGGAGGAGGGGCTGGTGGTCGTCAAGCGCGGCGTCGGCATGTTCGTCGCCGCCCAGGCCGCCGATCGGCTGCGCAATTCCGAGCGCAAGGACTTCCTCGAGAATCGCTGGCCCTCCATCGCCAGCCACATCCGCCGCCTCGGGCTGGAGCCCGAGGATCTGGTCGAGAGAGCTTTGGCCTGAATCATGAAGCCGTTCCGCGCTTTCCTCGCGTCCTTCGCGATCGGCCTCGTCGGCCTCGCCATGGGCCACGGCCTGCTCTCCAGCCTCGCCGAAGCCCCCGCCCAGCAGCTCGGCCCGATCGGCAACGTCGCCGCCTGACGCGCTTCGCTTGATTTGAACCGGCCCGTGGCGCACCATCGCGTGCGGAGGCGGCGGATGCGGGCGTTTCTCTCGATGGGATTGGCAGGCTTCGGCCTCACCGGCTGCGCCGGCGGCGTCGATCACCACGCGCAGAGCCCGGCCGGTATTCCCTATAGCTGCGGCAACGGCCAGGGCGTCCGCATCACCTACGAAGGCGGCGGCTATTATCCGCGCGGCACCGCCGAGCTCGCTTATCAAGGCCGCCTCGTCCGCCTCGCCGCCATGCCCCCGACTTACGGCCTGCGCTATCAGGAGCCCGGCGACGCGCGCCCCGCTTTGGTCTGGTCCGCGCGTGGTGAGGAGGCCTGGCTGACCGAACTCGCCGCCGATTATTCCGAACGCGAACTCGCCCACTGCACCCGGTTGCGCGAGCCCGGCGCGGAAACGCTGGGAGAAGAGGCCGAGCGCGCCGCCCACCACTGACTGTGACCGATTTGCCGCACCGCCGCGCCCGTTCAGCGCCGCGACATTGACTCGATATTACAATTCGATGCCTTGGCTCCTATCTGGGGCCGCTAGGGAAAGAAGCTCGGATCGGGGTCGGGCGCAGCATGACGATTCATAGAATTGGTTGGGTGGCCGCGTTCGGGGCGGCGTCGCTGTGCGCGGCCTTCGCGGCGCAGGCGCAGGACAATGGCATCGGCCCCGCCCCGCTCAAGGATTTCCGCCTTCCCGGCCAGACCGAGCAGACCGCCCGCCCGCAGCCGCAGCAGCCCGCGCCGCAGCCCGTCACCGTCGCCCCGCCGCCGCCCGCTGCGGCCACGCGCACCCCCGCCGCCGCGCCGCCGCCAAATCGCCCGGCCGCCGCCGCGACAACGCGCCCCGCCGCAGCCACACCGCCCCCCGCCGCGGCCACGTCCGCGCCAAGCTCCGGCGCGCCCCGGACGATCCCTGAAAATCCGCAGCAGCCCGCGCAAAGCACCGCCCC
>DATINU010000268.1:0-7816 GCA_035473955.1 Allosphingosinicella sp. | reverse complement strand
CGGCGAGACCCCAGAGCGCCAGCGCGATCAGCGGCAGCGCCTTGAGCAGGGTGAGCAGATCGAGCGCGCGGACCGCGCGGCGGACGCCGACCATGTTGACCCAGGTGATGATCCCCACCAGCAGCGCGATCGTCGCCGCGCGGCCCACCGGGCCGCCCAGCGGCGGCCAGAGCGAGGCCGCATAAGTGGCGAAGACGTTGGCATTGGCGGCGAGCGCGGTGATTCGCGCGACATAATAGAGCCAGCCGGCCTGGAACGAGACGAGCGGCCCGAAGGGCGCGGTATAGGCGACCGGGCCGCCCGAGGCCGGGTGCAGAGCGGCCAGCCGCGCGAAGGGCAGGGCGATCAGCAGGAAGAGCAGGCCGAAGATCGGGAACAGCCAGGGGCTGAACGCGCCGAACTGGCTGTAGAGATTGCCCGGCAAGGCGAAGATCCCCGCCCCGACCATGCCGCTGAACGACAGGAAGGCCGAGCCGGTGAAGCCGATCTCCCGCTTCAGCGCCGGTTTCGAATCGCCCCCCGGCGCGACCATCAGTTGGGCCGGTTCGCGGCCTCGGCCTCGCGGCGGAGCGCTTCTTGCTCTTCCTCCTCGGCGGCGGCGTCGATCCGGCTGAGCCGGGCCTGGCGCGCCTCCTCGATCATCCGCGCCCAATTGACCTGATCGTTGCTCCGCCGTTCGGCCCGCCCCTGATTGGCGAGCTGGACGAAGCAGCCGGTGAAGCCGCCGGCGCCGGTGGTCGAGCAGCTGTCGGTGCCGCTGCGGCCCACATATTGCAGCTCGATCGCGCGGTTGGCCCAGCTCTGGTTAGCGGGGGCGTTGGGATCGTTGCGGAGCGTCGGCGGGATGCGGTAGCGGTCGTCATCGGGCAAGGGCGCGCAGACGATCACCTCATTCGGATCCGTGCTCCCGGGGCACCTGTCGTCACCGTAGATGATCAGCTGGTTGACCCGCACGTCGTCGGGATTGGTCTGAGCGCCGGGGACGGCGACCCCCGGCTGCTGCGCGAGGGCGGGCAGGGCCAGGAACGAGGCGGCGGCGATGAGAGCGATGCGCATGACTTAGATCCTCTTCGAAAGCTCGATCGCGATACGGCAGCCGGCCCTGATCGCACCATATAAAAGCGGATAGCCGACAGTCTGTTCCGCGCCGGCGGCAAGCGCGGCGTCGCGATGCTCGCGCTCGTCGGCCTGGAATGCGGCGATCTTGCCGGACAAGATGGGATCGCTGTCGCCAAGCTCGGCGAGCTGCTCTGAATAATGCGCGTCGATCTCGTCCTCGATCGCGGCGGTGCAGGCCATCGCCGCCTCCGGGCCGAGCAAAGCGGTGGCGGCGCCGAGCGCATGGCCGGCGACGGCCCAGAAGGGCTGCAGGACGGTGGGGCGAATGCCGCGTTCGGCGAGCAATTCGTCGAACTGCCTGAGATGCTGCTTCTCCTGCTCGGCCATATGGGCGATCAGCGAGGAGGATTTGTGGCGGCCGCCGAGCACCGCGAGCTGGCCCGCATAGATGCGGGTCGCGCCATATTCGCCGGCCTGATCGACGCGCAGCATCGCGCGCACGTCCGCGCGGGCGTCGCCGGGGCGCCAGCTTGCGCTCAGGCCGCGCGGGGGCGCTTCAGGCTCAGCCACAGGATTGCCAGAGCGGCGGCGATCGAGACGATCGCGTTCCAGCCCGCCATCGAAATGTGGAGCACGGGATCGGCCCATTGCACCTCGTCGCAGCGGACGATGGGCGCCTCCATGATCGATTTGAAGAAATCATCGCCGGTGCCCGCCGCGGTCGACGTGCACTGGGTGAAGCCTTCCCAGAGATCGAGCTCGACGCCGGCGTGAAAGGCGCCGATCCCGCCGCTGGCGAGGATGGCGAGCGCGGCCAGCCAGACGAAGCTCCGCCCGCGATCAGGCATCCGGCCGGCGAGCAAAGCGATGATCGCGAAGGCGAGGCCTGCGAAATGGGCGTAACGCTGCCACCAGCACATCTCGCAGGGGAAAAGCCCGCCCCAGATTTCCGAGCCGTAGGCGCCGGCCAGGAGCCCCGCCGGCACGAGCAGGGCCAGCGCCTTGGCCAGACGGAGCGGATCGCTCATTGCGTCAGCGGCTGCCGCCGCGCCGCGCGGCGCCCGCGGCGGCGACCCGCGGCGGCGGCGTCGCCTGGCCGAGCCGGGCGATGGTCTGCACCGCATAATGGAGCTGGAAATCGGTGATGTTCTGCCGGGTCAGCTCTTCCACCGAGGCGGCGAAGCGAGGATCGGGACGGCCGTCGTCCTGGATGATGTCGTCCTGGACGCCGGTCTCGTTGATCAGGTGGCGGCGCAGATCGGATTCGCGGACCCGGCCGTTGGTGCGCAGCCGATAATCCGGGTCCGAAATCTGCGGGACCAGGATGTCGGGCGTGATCCCGCCTTCCTGCACCGAGCGGCCCGAAGGCGTATAATAGCGCGCCGTGGTGAGCCGCAGCGCGGTGCTGCCGTCGCCGAGCGGCAGCAAGGTCTGCACCGAGCCCTTGCCGAAGGTGCGATCGCCCATGACGATGGCGCGGCGATGGTCCTGCAGCGCGGCGGCGACGATTTCGGAAGCCGAGGCGGAGCCGGCGTCGACCAGCACGATCACCGGGCGGCCCTGCGCGTCGTCGCCGGGGCGGGCGTAGAAGCGCTCGATGTCCGTGCGGCGGCGGCCGCGCTGCGAGACGACCTCGCCCCGCTCGAGGAAGACGTCGGAAAGGCCGACCGCCTGATCGAGCAGGCCGCCGGGGTTGGAGCGCAGATCGAGCACGTAGCCGATCGGCGGGCCGCCGGGCTGGCGCTCCATCTCGGCGATGGCGCGCCGGGTCGAATCGGTGGTGACCCGGCTGAAGGTGTTGACGGTGATTACGCCGACGCGGTTCTGGACCTCCCAGCGCACGGCGGGGATGTCGATGATCGCGCGGGTGATGGTGACGTCGAACGGGCGTTCACGGCCCGGCCGGACCACGGTGACGCGCACGCTCGTCCCAGGATTGCCGCGCATCCGGTCGACCGCCTCGTCGAGCGTGCCGCCGTAGAAGAGCCGGCCATCGATATGGGTGATGAAGTCGCCGGGCTTGAGGCCCGCCAGGTCGGCCGGGGTACCGCGGGTCGCCGCGATCACCTTCACCGCGCCGTCCTCCATGGTGACGGTGAGGCCGAGGCCGCCATAATTGCCGTCGGTCGTGGTCATCATCGCCCGATAGCCGCGCGCGTCGAGATAGGAGCTGTGCGGATCGAGGCTGTTCAGCATGCCGTCGATCGCGCCCCGGATCAGCTGCTCGTCGGTGACCTGATCGACATATTCGCCCTTCACCCGCTCGAGCACCGACATGAACTGGTCGATCTCGCGGACCGTGCCGGTATCGACCTGGGCGAGGCCGGCGGTGGCGGCGGGGACGAGCGCGATGGCGCTGACGAGGCCGAGGGAGCGGAGGAAATTGCTGGCCATGATCTTCCTGACTTTGGGCGTTTTCGCGGCTTCTACAGGCTAAATAGGGTGGCGCAAAGCAACCTTCGATGAACGTGCCGCCTGGGATTAGCCGCCGATGACCTGCGCCACCGGCACGGGCCGCCCGCCCCGGCGGAGCTCGACGGTGATGCGGGGCGAGCCGTGGCCGGCGGCGCCGAGCGACGCGCCGCGGGCGACATTCTGGCCCTGGCGGACGTTCAGGCTCGCGAGGTCGGTGACCACCGATTGCCAGCCGCCGCCATGATCGATGATCACGACATTGCCGTAGCGCCGGAAGGGGCCGGCATAGGCGATCCGCCCGGCGGCCGGGGCGACGACGGGCGCGTCGGCCGCGGTCTCGATGGTCAGGCCGCGGGCGTGGACGCCGCCGTCCGAAATCTCCCCGACGCCGACGAGGACGCGGCCCTCGACCGGGAGCCCGTAGGGAATGCGTTCGCCCACCTCCGGCGCCGGGCCGGGGCGCGGCATCGGTCCGGGCAATTGCGCGAGGCTGGCGGCGCGCCGGTCCTGATCGGCGCGGCTGCCGATCGTCTGGCTGAGCGTGCGCGCCTCCTCCCCGAAGGCGAGGGCGCGGTCGGACTGGCTAAGCGCGAGGCCGGCCAGCTGCTGCGAGCGGCTGCGCTGCTCGCGCTCGAAGCGGGCGAGGGCGACGCGGCGGTCGCGCAGCGCCGCGCGGCTGTCGACGAGGCCGGTGCGGGCGGTTTCGGAGCGGCGGCGAAGGTCGGCGCCCTGCTCGACTTCGGTGCGCAAAGCCGCGGTGCGGCGCTGCACCTCCGGCATGATCGCGGCGAGCAAAGAGCGGACGTGGACGGCGTCGCGGACCGAGCCCGGCTGGACCAGGGCCAGCGCGGCCGGGCGGCGGGTCATAGTCTGCAGCGCGGCGGTGAGGCGGATCACCGGCCCCTGGCGGGCGGCGAGGCGCGCCCGCTGCGCCCGCTGCATCGCGCCGATGATCGCGATCCGCCGTTCGGCGGCGGTGAGATCGGCCTCGGCCGCTTCGATCCTGGCGGCAAGCGCCTCGGCTTCGGCGCGGGCGCGGTCGGCGTCGCCGGTCGCCCGGCGCGCGGCATTTTCGAGCCGTTCGGAGCGAAGCGTTGCTGCCTCGGCTTCGCGGCGCGCCTCGGCAAGGGATTGGCGGTCGTCGGCGCCGCTTTGCGCCTGCACGCCCGCCCCCGCCGCGAGCAAGAGCAGCATCGTGGCGAGGAGGGGCGCGTACCGCATCTTCCTACCCTTCCCGATGATAAGGGTGGTTGGCAAGGATGCTCGTCGCGCGGAACAGCTGCTCGGCGAGCATGGCGCGGGCGAGGAGGTGCGGCCAGGTCGCCTTGCCGAAGGCGAGCAGGAGGTCCGCGCCGGCCCGGTCCGCCTCGTCGAAACCGTCGGCGCCGCCGATCAGGAAACGCGCCTCGCGCTTGCCGCCGTCGCGCCAGGTTTCGAGCCGCTTCGCAAAGGCGAGCGAGCCGAGCTGCTCGCCTGTCTCGTCGAGCAGGATGGTGACGCTTTGCGGGGCGGGCGGGGGCGGGTTGCCGCCGCTCTCGGGCAATTCGGTGAGCTTCACCGGCCAGGCGATGCGCTTGAGGTAGCGCTCGACCAGCTCGGCCTCGGGACCGCGCCCGATCTTCCCCCGCGCGACGATGTGAAGGAGCATGGGTCAGCCCGTCTTTGCGAGGAGCCGAAGGCGGCGCGGCGATCCAGTGCTGGATTGCTTCGCTGCGCTCGCAATGACGATGGTCGCGATCAGCCGCTGGCGGCCGCCGGCGCGGCGCCGTCCTCGAAGGCCCACATCCGCTCCAGATTGTAGAAGCTGCGCACTTCGGGGCGGAACAGGTGGACGATGACGTCGTCGGCGTCGATCAGCACCCAGTCGGCGACCGGAAGCCCTTCCACGCGAACGCGCCGGCCAAGCTCGCGCTTGATCCGTTCGGAAAGCTTCTGCGCCATCGAGGCGACCTGACGGGTCGAGGTGCCCGAAGCGATCACCATATGATCGGCGATGTTGGATTTCCCGCTGAGCGGGATCGAAACGACGTCGACGGCCTTGTCGTCGTCGAGCGAGCGGAGCACGAGGCTGTGCAGCGCCTCGACCCGTTCGATGGCTCCGTCTTCGGCCGGAGCGGTGGATTTTTTCGGCAAACGACCTCCTTCAGCTATAGGGCCTTGCGCGTTACGCCGTCGCGCAGGGCCGATGGTTGCAACGATTTCATGACGCTTTCGTGCCAATCGGGATGGGCGGCGCGGAGGGCGGTGGCGGACGTCCGGTCTGGCGGCAATGGCAGCAGCACGAGCGCGGGCGGTCTCCATTCCGTCCAGTTCCGAGCCATGGCCGCGGGGTGGACGAAACGACGCAGCCAACCCCAGGCAGGCGCCTTCAGGGCAGCCGCAGCATAGCCCGGCCGAGTCGCGACCGCAATCGGAACCAGCGAGGCGATTCTCCGCCAGTCGCGCCAGCGGTGGAACTGGGCGAGATTGTCCTCGCCCATCAGCCAGACGAAGCGCCGTTGCGGATAGCGCCGGGCGAGCGCTTCGAGCGTGTCGACGGTGTAGCGGGTGCCGAGTTCGCGCTCGATCGCGGTGACCTTGATCGCCGCGCCGCGCGCGACCTCCCTGGCCGAGGCGAAGCGGGCCTCGAGCGGCGCCATGCCGGCCTCGGGCTTCAGCGGATTGCCCGGCGAGACCAGCCACCAGATCTCATCCAGCCCGAGCGCTTCCCGCGCCCCGAGGCTGATATGCCGGTGCCCCCGGTGCGCCGGGTTGAAGGAGCCGCCGAGAAGGCCGGTGAGGATCATTGCGGCGCGATAGCATGGGACCTCGACGCTCGGCCATGGTTGGGCCATTATGGCCTTCTTGGGGGAGCATATGGTCTCAGGGATCGATGGCGTCGGCGAAGCGGTGACGGGGGGCATGCTCGCCCGCGCGGTCGAGCCCGAGGCCGGCGAGCATGCAGGCGAAGTCGGCGGCGCCTGCCTGAATTGCGGGGCGCTGCTCGAAGGTCCCTATTGCAAGGCCTGCGGGCAGAAGGCGCACGTCCACCGCAGCGTCGGCGCGATCGCGCACGACCTGATTCACGGCGTGCTTCATCTCGACGGGAAATTCTGGCGGACGCTGCCGTTGCTCGCCTGGCGCCCCGGCGACCTCACCCGGCGCTACGCCCACGGGGAACGCGCCAAATTCGTTTCGCCCATGGCGATGTTCCTCTTCTCGATCTTCCTGATGTTCGCGACGCTTTCGATCTTCGATCTGTCGCTTTCGAACCTCGACGTCCAGTTCGATGGCGACACGCGGACGGAGATCGTGCTGCGGCACAATCAGATAAGGCAGCAATTGACGGCGGCGCAGACGGAGCGTGCGCGGCTGGGCGCAAGCGATCCGCGCCGGACCGCGCTCGACCGGCGGATCGCCGCGCTGAGCCGGGACGAGCGTTCGGCCGAAGCGGCCGAGCGATTCGCCCAGGCCGCCGCCTCGGGCGAGCCGGTGCAGACCGGCTGGTCCCGGCTCGATCACGGCATCAAGAAGTTCGGGGAGAATCCGGGGCTGGCGCTCTACAAGCTGCAATCGAACGGCTACAAATTTTCCTGGCTGCTGATCCCGCTCTCGGTGCCGTTCGTCTGGGCGCTCTTCTTCTGGACGCGCCGCTACCATTTCTACGACCATACGGTGTTCGTCACCTACTCGCTGGCCTTCATGTCGCTGCTCGCCGTGCTGCTGACCATCCTGAGCTTTGCAGGGGTGCCGGGGCCCGCGCTCACCACCGCCGCTTTGCTGGTGCCGCCGGTGCACATGTTTCGCCAGCTCAAGCAGGCCTACCAATTGCACTGGGCGAGCGCGCTGGTCCGCACCTTCCTGCTGCTCGTCTTCTGCACGATCACGGCGAGCCTGTTCTTCGTGCTCCTGCTCGGGATCGGCGCTCTGGGCTAGCGCCTAGGCGCCAGCCGCGGCCGGCCCGCCGATGCCGCCCTTGCGGCGGGTCTTCGGGATCGAGGCGCCGCCGGTGGGCAGAGCCGGCATGGCGGCATCGCCGCCGCGGTCGAGCGGCTCCCCGGCCAGCACCTTCCTGATCTCCTCGCCCGAAAGCGTCTCGAATTCGAGCAGGGACGTGGCGAGCGTGTGCAGCTGGTCCAGATGCTCGGTCAGCAGCGATTTGGCGCGGCTATAGCCTTCCTCGACGATCCGGCGGATTTCCTTGTCGATCGCCTGCGCAGTCTCGTTCGACATGTTGCGCTGACGGTTCACCGAATAGCCGAGGAACACCTCCTCGTCGGCATCGGCATATTGCAGCGGTCCCATCGCGTCCGACATGCCCCAGCGGGTGACCATGTCGCGCGCCAGGCCGGTGGCGTACTGA
>DATINU010000267.1:0-4184 GCA_035473955.1 Allosphingosinicella sp. | reverse complement strand
GCCTCGCGGATGATGAAGCCGCGATCGACCATGTCGGCATAGGAGCCGTCATCCTTGCGGAAGCGGTAGGTGCCGGTCCAGCGCCTCGCATCGCCTTCGATGGCGGCCTTGAGGCTGCCGGTCACGGCGAGGCGGTCTTCGGGATGGACGCGCTCGCGCCACCAATCGTCCGTCACGGCGCCGAGGGGGACATTGCCGGCGCCCAGTACCGAACCGGCATTCTCGCTCCATTCGATGGTGCCGGTGACGAAATCATGGTCCCAGATCGCATCGCGCGTGGCCTGGCCGGCGAGGCGGTAGCGTTCCTCGACTTCCTGCCGCGCGAAATCGGCCTCGCGATAATCGTGGACATCCTCGGTCACGCCGTACCAGCGCAGAACCTCGCCGTCCTCGTCGCGCAGCGGCCGGGCACGAACCCTGAACCGGCGAAAGCTGCCGTCCTTCATCCTGAGCCGGCATTCGACGTTGAGCGGCTGGCCGGTCTCGATCGCCTGCCGAAAGCGGGCCTGGACCAGCTCGCGGTCATCCGGATGGATCGATTCCTCGGCTTGCGCGAAGTCCGCCAGGCCGGTCAGCTCTTCGTAGCGCCCGCTCATCACCAGGCCGCTGCCGTCCTTTTCGACCGTCCAGGCGATCTGCTGGGAAAGTTCGAGCGTGTAGCGGTGCATCTCCTCGCTCTCGCGCAGGCGCTCCTCCGCCGCGCGGCGTGCATCCTCCGCCTGCTTGGCCTCGGTGATGTTCTGCGTGGTGCCGAACCAGCCGACGATCCGGCCGGTCGGATCGCGTTCGGGGATCGCCTCGGAGCGCGCATATTGCACGCCCTGGTTGTTCGCGAGGCGCACAATGAACTCTTCGTGGAACGGCGTGCCCGAGCGGACCGCCTCCAGCCATTTCCGCCGGAAGTCCTCGCGCGCCTCGCCCTCGGGAACCACGTCGAGCCAGCCGTCGCCGAGCGCCTGATCGAGCGGCAATCCGGTCACGGTCGAATAGATCGGGCTCATTACCGTCATCCGGCCGTCGGCATCGGCATGCCAGGCGAGGCGGCTGCTGAGCTCCGCCGAGGAACGGTACATGCGCTCGCTCGCTCGCGCGGACGCCAATTCTTCCTGGAGACGGGCGATCTCGGCCTGCAGCGCTTCGGCCTCGAGCGGCGCGGCGCCGTCGTCCGGCTCAGGGCGCCGCTTCGCCACGCGTCAGGCGGCTTGATCCGGCGAGGGCTTGATGCCCGCCTCCATCGCCAGGGTCAGCGCTTCGGCGAGGCTGGAGGCGCCCAGCCGGTCCATCATGTTGCCGCGGTGCATCTCGACGGTGCGCAGGCTGATCCCGAGCGCCTGCGCGATCTGCTTGTTCGAATGGCCGGCGAGCAGCCCCTGCAGCACCTCGCGCTCGCGCGCGGTGAGCAAGGCGGCGCGGCCATGCGCCTCCTGGCGGCGCCTGCCGCTCTGCTGGCGCTCCTTCAGCAGGCGATTGCCCGCCTCGAAGCAGGCGAGCAGGGCCTGTTCGGAAAAGGGCTTCTCGATGAAATCGACCGCGCCGAGCTTCATCGCGCGCACCGCCACCGGCACCTCGCCATGACCGGTCATCACGATCACCGGCCAATCGACCTTGCGCTCGGCGAGCGCCGACATCACCCCGAAGCCGTCCATTTGCGGCATGCGCAGATCGAGCAGAATGCAGCCCGGCTCCAGATCCGGCAGCGCCTCGAGGAAATCGCCGCCGCTGCCGAAGGGATGCGAGCGGATTTCGGCGGCGCCCAGCATGAAGCTCAGCGAGCGGCGAACATCGCGATCGTCGTCGATCACGTAGACGAACGGAGATTTCAGCGTCTGTTCCTTTGCTTTTCGATTGGCCGACGTCCGCTGTTCAATGGTTGTTTGGGCCGAAAATCGCAACAGAGTTGATAGAGATCAAGCTAACCTGACAAAATCAACGCTTTAGCCTGATGATCGGGAACGGATGCCACAAGCCGCGGTTCTGATCCAGAGGAGGCGGCTCATGGATTCAGTCCAGGTGCATGCGCAACCCAGCGACGTCATCGCCGAAGAGGGCAAGGTCATCGTTGAGGGGCCCAACGGCGTCGCGGTCACCTTCGTTCCCGACGCCGCGGAGGAAACCGCCCGGCGGCTGCTCCAGGCCGCTGCGGAGGCCCGCACGCAGAACCCCGTTCTTCGGCCAATAAATTCTTTCCTTTCGCAGTAGCTTATCGCGATTCTCCGGGTTGCCAAACCGTTCATCGCGCGGAGCGTTCGCTTCGTCGTCGTGGCGCCGATTCCGTTAACCAATGCGGGCGATGATGCGGCGAACGGCGCCGTCACCGGGACAAAGCGACTCGGAATCGCCGTTCAGGAGATTGAGAGAAAACGGAAAAAAATTTAGCTTCACCGTTCTTGGAGGGGGGTTCCATGTCTTTGTCGCGTCGTCAGGTTGTCGGAGGAGGCGTTGCCGCCGCCGCTTTCTGCGCGCTTTCCACCCCCGCCTTCGCCCAGGCCGCCCGTTCCCGCCCCGATCGCCTGTCCGACATCGTCATCAACGAGATCGATCCGCCCGCGCCGCCGCGGCTTGCGCCGGTGCCCGCGCAGCCCCGCGCCATCGCCGACGGCGCGATCGACCAGCGGATGATCGCCCGCGCCCGCGCCGCGTTCGATCGGCACCGGGCCTCGCTCAGCCGGATCGAGACGGTCGGCATCGTCGATTTCACCAGACCGTCGGCCGAATCGCGCTTCTATCTGCTCGATACGAACAGCGGCCGGATCACCCGCCATCTGGTCGCGCACGGCCGCGGCTCCGATCCGGCGCATACCGGCTTCCTGCAGCGTTTCTCCAATCAGATGGGCTCCGAGGCGAGCTCCAACGGCGCCTATGTGGTGGGCGATTATTATCCGGGACGCTACGGCCGCTCGATGCGGGTGCGCGGGCTCGATTACACCAATTCCAACGCCGAGGCGCGGGCGATCGTCGTCCATTCCGCCTGGTATGCCGAACCCAACATGCTCGCCTCGAACGGCGGCATGCTCGGCCGCAGCGAGGGCTGCTTCGCTTTGCCCTATAACAGCCTGCAGGAGGTGATGGCCCGGCTCGGCCCCGGCCATTTCCTCTACGCCGACCGGCTCGCCTGACGATGCAGCCCTGATCGCGGACCCGTTTGCCGGGCCGCGTTGCTGCCTTCCGCCTGCAATCGAAGCTTAGTTGCCGTCCGCCTCGCGCGCATCGGCGCGCGCGAGCGCCTGCCGGATCGGGGCGTCGCGCCCGTAAATGTCGCCATAAGTGACGTGTGTGCCGTCGCCGGTCGCCGCCGCGGTGAAATAGGCGATATAGACCGGGATCGGCTGGGCAAGACTCACCGTCCGGCTCCGCCCGGTGGCGACGCCCTGATCGATCGCCGCCCGGTTCCACTCGCCGGTCGGGGCGAGCAGCCGCGCCGCGAAATCGCGGACGTTCTGGGTGCGGATGCAGCCATGGCTGAAGGCCCGCACCGGCCGCCCGAACAGCGACTGCGAAGGCGTGTCGTGCAGGTAGATGGCATGCTCGTTCGGCATCTCGATCTTGACCCGGCCAAGCGCGTTGCGCGGGCCCGGCGGCTGGCGCACGCTCATTCCGCCGCCGGCGCCGCGAGTCACCTGATAGCCGGCGCCGAAGCTGCCGCCATTTTCGCGGATGATGCTCTGCGGCACGTTCCACCAGGGATTGATGGTGACCGCGGTGATCGTCGCGTTGAGCTGCGGCGTCGGGGTGCGCCGGGCGCCGACCACGGTGCGGTGGCGGGCGGTGACGTTGCCGTTGTCGACGAGCGCGGCGGTAAAGGCCGGGACGTTGACCAGCACATGGCGCGCGCCGAGGTTGCGCGGCAGCCAGCGCCAGCGCTCGAGGTTGGTCCGGATGAGGGCCCGGCGGGTCTCGTCCTCGGCGGGAGTATTGGCGAGCGCCCGCTTCAGGAAGCCGTATTGCACGTGGGTCGGAAGCAGCGAATCGAGCGCCGGGCCGACCCCGCCGCCGCCGCGCAGCACCTTCTCCATGAGGCGTTGCTGGCCGGCCGTGTCGAGGCCCGCATAGGTCATGTGCCAATCGACCCGGGCGCGGCCGCGGACCGAACCGCCCGAGAGGTCGGCCGCCAGCTTCATGAAGATGGGCCCGGCGACGTTATTGAGCTGCGCCTCATCGCTGCCGGCGATGGCGGGGCGCAGCCG
>DATINU010000266.1:0-3548 GCA_035473955.1 Allosphingosinicella sp. | reverse complement strand
ATCTCGATGACCTCGGGCGGCGGCGCCTGGGACAATGCCAAGAAGTATATCGAGGACGGCAATTACGGCGGCAAGGGCTCCGAAGCCCATAAAGCCGCCGTGACCGGCGACACGGTCGGCGATCCCTATAAGGATACGGCTGGCCCGGCCGTGAACCCGATGATCAAGATCACCAACATCGTGGCTTTGCTCCTGCTCGCCGCTTTGGCCGGTCACGCGAGCTGATCGCTCGGAAAATGGAAGCCCCGCCCGCGCAATCGGGCGGGGTTTCATTTTGCGCGGTCTGCGGTTAAGCCCTGCCCGCTTTTTCTGACGCAGGGATTTGAATGGCCAAGGAAGAACTTCTCGAAATGCGCGGGCAGGTGGTCGAGCTGCTGCCCAACGCCATGTTCCGCGTGAAGCTCGAAAACGGCCATGAGATCCTTGGCCACACCGCCGGCAAGATGCGCAAGAACCGGATCCGCGTGTTGACCGGCGACGAAGTCTTGGTCGAGTTGACCCCCTACGACCTCACCAAGGGCCGGATCACCTACCGCTTCATGCCGGGCCGCGGCGGTCCCGGTCCGCAGTCCTGACGGGGGCCCCCACCCTCATCCTCGCCTCCGCTTCGCCGCGGCGCCTGGACTTGCTGGCGCGGCTCGGCGTCGTGCCCCAAGGCGTGACACCCGCCGAGATCGACGAGACGCCGCTTAAGGACGAGTCCCCCATTGCCTATGCGAAGCGCGTCGCAGCGGCCAAGGCGGCTGCCGTGGCCGAGCCCGGCGTGTTGACGCTCGCGGCCGACACGGTGGTCGCGGCCGGGCAGCGAATCCTGCCCAAGACCGAAAGTGAAACCGCGGCGCGCGCCTGCCTTGCCCTGCTATCCGGGCGGCGCCACCGGGTCTATTCGGCGGTGACCCTGATCGACGGCACGGGCTCGGCCCGCCACCGCCTCTCCACCTCAATCGTCGCGTTCAAGCCGCTCTGCGAGGAAGAGATCGCCGCCTACCTCGCCGGCGGCGAATGGCGCGGCAAGGCGGGCGGCTATGCGATCCAGGGCCGGGCCGAGGCGCTGGTGAAGAGGCTCAGCGGCTCCTTCTCGGGCGTGATGGGCCTGCCCTTGTTCGAGACCCGCGCCCTGCTCCGCGCCGCAGGCTACCCCCTTGGCTGAGTGGCTCTACGAGGAGGGGATCGGCGAGGATCGCGCGATCCTCGTCGAAGCCGGGGCGATCATCGAGGCGGCGATCGAGCTGCCGGGTCTCCGTGCGGGCGCCGTCGTCGCAGCGAAGCTGACCAGCATCGCGGGCGTCGCCATGCTGGACGACGGCGGCGAAGCCATCGTCTCGCCGCTGCCGGGCGTCACCGAAGGCGCCCGATTCCGCGCCGAAGTGGTGCGCGAGGCGATCCCGGAGCCGGGCCGGCCGAAGCCGCCCAGGCTGCGTCCGACCGATTTGCCTTTACGGGAAGGACCAAGCCTTCGGGAGCGGATCGGCAACACGCCCCCCGTCTCGGGGCCTGACAAGTTCGAGGAGGCGGGCTGGTCCGAACTGCTCGAAGAAGCCGCGAGCGGCGAGATCGCCTTCGAAGGCGGCGCGCTCCGGATGAGCCTCACGCCGGCCATGACCCTGTTCGACGTCGACGGCAGCCTGCCGCCCGCCGCCCTCGCGGAAATGGGCGCCACAGCCGCGGCGCGGGCGATCCGCCGCTTCGGCGTCGCCGGCTCGATCGGCATCGATCTGCCTACCCTCCCGCGCGAGCAAAGGCAGGCGGCCGCCAAGGCGCTTGACGCACTCCTGCCACCGCCTTTCGAACGGACCGCGGTCAACGGCTTCGGCTTCCTGCAGGTCGTCCGCAAGCGCGAGCGGCCGAGCCTTCCCGAGCTGCTCCAGGCCGATCCGGCGGGCGCCGCGGCGCGAGCATTGCTGCGGCGGGCCGAGTGCCTGACCGGACCCGTGACCCTCCACGCCGCCCCCGCGATCGCCCACCGGCTTACCGAGGAGTGGCTCGCCGCCCTCGCCCGGCGCACCGGCGGCGCGGTTTCCTTGCGAGCCGAGCCCGGGCTCGCCATATCGGGTGGGCATGCCGAAAACAGCGCCTGACACCTGCCCGCTTTGCGGCAAGCCCGCCGCGCCCGCGCACCAGCCGTTCTGCTCGCAGGGCTGCCGCGATCGCGACCTCCTGAACTGGCTGGGCGACGGCTATCGCATGCCCGGCCCGCCCGCCGATCCGGACCTCCCGTCGGACCGCGACGACGGGCTGGACAGCGGCGGCTAACCGCCTCTATAGGCGCTCCTCCCGCAGAGCGCGGCGACGCCCAGGTAGCTCAGTTGGTAGAGCACGTGACTGAAAATCACGGTGTCGGTGGTTCGATCCCGCCCCTGGGCACCATCCCCCGAAGCAGGACCCCCGCCCTCAATAATCCCGGTTGTAGCGGATATTGACGTTGGTGCCGCTGTTCGACCCGAATTGCGAGAGCAGGCTCAAGGTCCGCGACAGCGAAATCTCCAGCTGGGTCGCGGTGAAGCCCTTCGCATCGGTGATGATCTCCACATAGATGTCGTCCGAAAGATACATGCCGGCGGCGACGGCGGTGCCGCGCCCCGTGGCGCTGTCCGCCTCGAGCAGCCGCAGCCGGTCGATCCCGGTCGCCGAACGCAGCCGGCCGAGCGGGTTGAGCCCGCCGCCCGAGCCGCGCAGCGAGTTGAGCGAGGCGGCGAGCTGCACCGCCTGGATCGCCGAAATCTGCGTCACCGAGCTGCCGAACAGAATGCGCGAGACGATCTCGTCCTGCGGCAGGCCGGGCGAGGAGGTGAAGGCGATCTGCGGATTGTTCGAGCGGCCGGTGACGTTGATCCCGACCTCGACATTGTCGATGTCGCTGGTCGCGACGAGATCAATCTGCGGATTGGGCGGCCGATCGCCGGTGAAGGTGACCCGGCCGCTGTCGAGGCGGAAGCGGCGGCCGGCGAGACCCAGAGTGCCGCGGATCAATTCGACGTTGCCGGCGATTTCAGGCGTCGCGGTCGTGCCCTGCACGCGCAGCCGCGCCTGCCATTCGGATTCGAGGCCCATGCCGGAGACGAAGACGCGATTGTCGGCATCGAGCCGGATATCGAGCCGCCAGATGCTCGGCACGCCGGCCTGTTCGGCTTCGCGGCCCGGGGTCGGCAGCGGCTCGCCCTTGCGGCGGACGCCGGCCAGCTGCGGCACTTCCGACGAGGCCTGGCGGACGAGCTGGTAGCGGACCTCGCCGAGCTGCAGCTCGCCGGAGATCAGCGCGCCGGAGGCATTGTTGACGATGGTGAGATTGCCGGTGGCGGTCGCGCCGATATCGTCGCTCCGGGCCAGCCGCGCATTCTGGAATTGCAGGCGAAGGTGGATCGGGAAGCCCGCCGCCGAGGCGAGGCCGATCGTGCCGCTGCCCTGGATTGTGCCGTCGCCGGCGCGGCCGGACAGCGAGGCGATTTGGATCTCGGAGCCCGAGAAGCGGCCGTCGACGGCGAGGTTGGTGACCCGCGTCCCGTAGGTCTCATTGAGATAGGTCAGGTTGTTGGCGCGGACGAGGCCGG
>DATINU010000265.1:0-2520 GCA_035473955.1 Allosphingosinicella sp. | reverse complement strand
GGCGAGGACGTTGAGATTCGCCTCCACCATGCCGCTCGTCGCGGTGAGGTCGGGCTGGTTGGTGATGTAGCGGATCGTGCCGCCGACGCTGCCCGAGCCGAACAAGGTGCCCTGCGGGCCGCGCAGGGTCTCGACGCGGTTGAGATCGAACAGGTCGACATCGGGGGTGAACAGCGACAGCGAGATCACGCTATCGTCCAGATAGACGCCGACCTGCTCCTTCACGCCCGGCTGGTCGCGAATGATCTGCCCGGCGGAAACGCCCCGGATCGAAACCTGCCGCTGGCCCGGCCCCAGATTCTGGATGGTGAGACCGGCGACGTTGCGCGACAGATCCTCGACCGTGGTCGCGCCCGAACGCTGGATGTCCTGCTCGGTCTGCGCGTTGATCGAGAAAGGCACGTCGATCAAATTCTGCTCGCGCAGGGTGGCGGTGACGATGACGTTCTGCTCATCGTCCTGCTCTGCGCCGGCCGCCGGCGTATCCTGCGCCATCGCCGGGGCGGCGACGGCGAGCGCGGCGAGCGAAGCGGCGCCGGTCAAGGCGATGCGGCGAAGCGAGATGCGTGACATTGGAAACCCCCTTTTCGTTTCGGGCAAGGAATACACGGCCCGGGAGTCGCGGCGCAACCGCGCTGTCACATATGCGCAACTAAGAGTGTTTCGCTGTTGCCGCAGTGCAACATGGGTTAATCCCGTCTCGCCGGATTTTGCGGCTTGGCGGCCCGGACGGACGGATCGGCTATCGTCGCAGATCCTTGCCCCCGGGAGCTTCCCATGCGCCTTAAAGCGATCCTGCCGCTGCTGCTCGCCCTCTTCGCCATTCCGGCTTCGGCGCCGGCGCAGCAGGCGGCGGCCGAGCCCGTCATCGTCATCCATGCCGGGACCTTGCTCGACCGGCCGGGCCGGCCGCCGCGCCGGGGCGCCTCGATCATCGTGCGGGGCGGGCGGATCGAGGCGGTGCAGGACGGCTTCGCGGCGGTGCCCGAGGGCGGGCGGCTGATCGACCTTTCGGACCGGTTCGTGCTGCCCGGCCTGATCGACAGCCACGTCCATCTCAACACCGACCGGGCGGGGCTGGAGGGCCAGCTCGCCGATTTCACCGAGAGCGTGCCGCTGCGCAGCTTCGAGGCGGCCGACAATGCCCGCAAGACGCTCGACGCGGGCTTCACCACGGTGCGCAATCTCGGCTCCGACGACGGCATCACGCTCGGCCTGCGCGATGCGATCCTCCGCGGCTGGGCGATCGGGCCCCGGATCGTCGACGCCGGCACCGCGATCTCGGCCACCACCGGCCATATGGATCCGACGCTGGGCCTCCGCGAGGAATTTCACGACGATCTGCTCCGCTCGGGCAGCACCTGCGACGGGGCCGACGCGTGCCGCCGCGCCGTCCGCCGCCAGATCGCGCGCGGCGCGGACGTCATCAAGATGGCGACCACCGGCGGCGTCAACAGCCGCATCGGGCTGGGGCTCGGCGCACAGATGTTCGAGGACGAGGCCCGGGCGATCGTCGAGACCGCCCATCTTTACGGGCGCAGGGTCGCCGTCCACGCCCACGGCGCCGACGGCATCAACCTGGCGCTGCGCGTCGGCGCGGATTCGATCGAGCACGGCACCTTGATGGACGATGAAAGCATCCGTCTGTTCCGCCAGACGCGGGCTTATTACGTGCCGACCCTTTCCACCGTGAACGGCTATCGCGAGCGGCTCGCCGCCAATCCGAACGCTTATCAGGGGGAGGTGCTGGAGAAGATACGCTGGCGGATTTCGATCACCGGCCGGGCGCTTGAACGGGCCGTGCCCGCGGGCGTGCGCATCGCCTTCGGCACCGATGCCGGCGTCTCGCTGCACGGCCGCAACGCCGACGAATTCCTGCTGATGGTCGAGCATGGGATGACGCCGATGCAGGCGATCGTCGCCGCCACCGTCAACGCCGCCGATCTGCTCGGGCTTTCGGCGGAAGTGGGCACGATCGAGGCCGGCAGGAGCGCGGACATCGTCGCCGTGCGCGGCGATCCGCTGAGCGATGTCGGCACGCTGAGGCAGGTGAGCTTCGTCATGGCCCGCGGGCGGGTTCATCGAATGGAGCTTCAACCGTCACCCTGAACTTGTTTCAGGCTCCGTCTTGCAACCGTCCGGCCGCTGGCCGAATGGATGTTGAAACAAAGAAAGGCCCGCCATGAATTTCCCCCTCGACCGCCGCCAGTTCCTGCTCGGCTCCGCCGCCACCGGCGCGCTCGCCATGTCCGGCTGCGCGGGCATGGCGCCGCGCACCGACACCGCCGCCGCGCACGCGACCTATGACAGCATCTTCGAGGGCATGCTCCGGATCTCGCCGGAAACCGCGACCGGGCTCGGCATCGACACGGGCGAGCGCGCCTATCTCAAGAGCCGGCTCAGCGATTCCGGCCCGGCCGGCCGCTCCGGCGCCTATCGGGCGATCGTCGATCATCTGCCGCAACTGCGCCGCATCGACCGCGCCGCCTTGGCCCCGCGCGAGCAGGGCTGGCTCG
The DNA here is from genome assembly GCA_035473955.1 of Allosphingosinicella sp. Classification (GTDB taxonomy): domain Bacteria; phylum Pseudomonadota; class Alphaproteobacteria; order Sphingomonadales; family Sphingomonadaceae; genus Allosphingosinicella. The sequence continues at coordinate 4 of DATINU010000265.1, read as the reverse complement.
ACAC
>DATINU010000264.1:0-6010 GCA_035473955.1 Allosphingosinicella sp. | reverse complement strand
CGTTTCGCTGCTTTTCGCTTTGGCCCTCGCGGGCTGCGCCACGATGCGGCCGGCCGCCGCCCCGCAGCCGCCGCGCCAGAGCTTCGTCACCGCCGCCAATCCGCTTGCCGTCGAGGCCGGGATGAACGTGCTGCGCCGCGGAGGCAGCGCGGTCGACGCGGCGATCGCGGTGCAGGCGATGCTCTCGCTGGTCGAGCCGCAAAGCTCCGGGATCGGCGGCGGCGCCTTCATGACCTATTATGACGGCGCCGCGCGCCGGGTGACCGTCTATGACGGCCGCGAAACCGCGCCGGCCGGCGCCACGCCGGATATGTTCGTGGGCGAGAACGGCGCGCCGCTCCCCTTCGCCCGGGCCGTGCTCAGCGGCCGCGCCACCGGCGTGCCCGGCGTCGTGCGGATGCTGCACCTCGCCCATGTCGCGCATGGCCGTTTGCCCTGGAACGGCCTGTTCGGCGAGGCCGAGCGCACGGCGCGCGAGGGCTTCGTCGTCAGTCCGCGCCTCGGCCGGATGATCGCCAGCAACGCCCCGGAGAACAGTGCGCCGGACGTGCGCGCCTATTTCGCCGAAGCCGACGGCACCTTGCTCGATCCCGGCGACACGCTCCGCAACCCGGCTTATGCCGATTTCCTCCGCCGTCTCGCCGCCGAAGGGCCGGCCGCGCTCTACAGCGGTCCCACCGCCGGGCGGATCGTCGCGCGGGTGCACGAGGGCGAGTTGCCGGGGTCGATGACGCTGGCCGATCTCGCCGCCTACCGCCCGGTCGAGCGCGCGCCGCTCTGCCGCACCTATCGCCTCACTTTGGTCTGCGTGCCGCCGCCGCCGTCGAGCGGCGTGGCCGTGCTGCAGTTGCTGGCGATCCTCGAGCGCACCGACATTGCCTCCCGGAGCCCGGCCGATCCGCAGGCCTGGTTCCTGTTCGCCGAGGCGAGCCGGCTGATGTACGCCGACCGCGACCGCTATGTCGGCGATCCCGCCTTTGCCGATGTGCCGGTCGAGGGCCTGCTCGATCCCGCTTACGTCGTGGCGCGCGCCCAGCTGATCGGTGAAGCCGCCGGCCCGCCCCCGCCGTCCGGGACGCCGCCGGGCGCGCGCCTTGCCGGGCTCGACGCGACGCAGGAGCCGGGCGGGACCAGCCATTTCGTGATTGGGGACGCGCAAGGGAACGTCGTCTCGATGACGACCACGGTCGAATCGATCTTCGGCTCGGGACGGATGGTCGACGGCTTCTTCCTCAACAACCAGATGACCGATTTCAATTTCCAGCCGCGCGACGCGGAAGGGCGGCTGACCGCGAACGCGGTCGCGCCGGGCAAGCGGCCGCGCTCCTCGATGACGCCCGCGATCCTGCTCCGCGACGGGCGGTTCGTGGGCGCGATCGGCTCGCCTGGCGGCAGCGCGATCCTCGCTTATGTCGGCAAGGGGCTGGTCGGGATCCTGGCCTGGGACATGGCGGTGCAGGCGGCGATCGATCTGCCCAATCTCATCGCCCGCGGCGCCGTCTATAATGGCGAAGCGGACAAGTTCGCGCCCGGCGTGGTCGAGGCGTTGCGGGCCCGCGGCGTGGACGTGCGCCCGGGCCAGGGTGAGGATTCGGGCCTCCACGGCGTCTACCTGCGCGACGGCCGCCTCGACGGCGGCGCCGACCGTCGCCGAGAGGGCGTGTTCAGGCTCGAACCGGCGCCCTAGGCGGACGTGCCGATCGCTTCGGCGATATTGGCGAAGCCTCTCAGCGCCAGCAGCCGCTTCAGCTCCCCATTGATCTCCTTCGCCAGCCCCGGCCCCTGATAGACCAGCGCCGTATAGAGCTGGACGAGGCTCGCCCCGGCCCGGATCCGGTCGAAGGCGTCTACCCCGTTCTCGATCCCGCCCGCAGCGATCAGCGGCACTTCGCTTCCGGTGGCGATTCGGAAATCGCGCAGCCGTTCGAACGCCAGCCGCTTCAGCGGAGCACCAGAAAGGCCGCCGCCCTCTCCCCGATGTTTCGATTTCAGCGCCGGCCGGCTCAATGTCGTGTTGCCGACGATCAGCGCATCGAGCCGGCGGTCGATCGCCGTTCTGGCGATCGCGTCGATTTCGGTCCGTTCCAGATCGGGCGCGACCTTGAGAAACACCGGCGGCCCGACGCCGCGTGCGTCCATCACGGCATCGAGCAGCGCCCCGAGCGCGCCTTTGTCCTGCAGCGTGCGCAGCCCCGGCGTGTTAGGCGAGGAAATGTTGACCGTCAGATAATCCGCCACGCCAAGCATCGTCCGCACCCCGGCCGCATAGTCCTGGACCCGGTCGGCGCTGTCCTTGTTGGCCCCGATATTGACGCCGACGATGCCCTTGTGCCGTCCGAGCCGGGACAGCGCCGCCGCCTGCCCGCGATTGTTGAAGCCCAGCCGATTGATGGCCGCCCGGTCCTCGCGAAGCCGGAACAGGCGGGGTTTGTCGTTGCCGCTCTGGGGCCTTGGCGTCAGCGTCCCCACCTCGACGAAGCCGAAACCGAAGCCGAGCATCCGCCGCCAGACCTCCGCATCCTTGTCGAACCCCGCGGCGAGGCCCACCGGATTGGGGAAAGCGAGCCCCGCCACCTTCACCGCCAGCACCGGATCGGGCTTGGCCGGCCGCCCCGCGGGCAGCAACCGCAGCGCCCGGATCGTCGCCCGATGCGCGGCCTCGGCGTCGAGCGCGAAGGCGAGCGGTCGGATAAGGGGATAGAGCGCCATGCCACCCCTCTACCGTCATGCCGAACTTGTTTCAGCATCCATTCCGGAGACGGCTGCGCGGGTGGCGCCATGGGCCCTGAAACACGTTCAGGGTGACGATCTTGATTGATTTCGAAGCCTTTCAGGCCCACATGCCCAATCGGAACGAATTAATCCGATTTGAGACTCATTCGCAAATGCGCTTGTCCAGCCTTGCCGATTATGCCGTCGTGATGATGTCGGCCGCCGCGCGCCATTGCGGGCAAGCGAAGGTCAACGCGACGACTTTGTCGGCCGAAACCGGTATCCCGCTCCCGACCGCGCAGAAGCTGGTCAGCCGCCTTTCCACCGCCGGCCTGCTCGAATCGAGCCGCGGCACGGGCGGCGGCGTCCGCCTCGCCCGGCCGCCGGCGACGATCAGCCTCGCCGACATCGTCGAGGCGGTCGAGGGCCCGATCCAGATGAGTGCCTGCGTCGACAATGATCGCCACGAATGCGCGCTCGAAAGCTGCTGCCAGGTCCGCCCGCATATGCATGTGGTGAACGGCGCGGTGCGCGGCGCGCTGGCCGGGGTCAGCCTCGACAGCCTCGCCCGGGGCGTGCCGGCATGAGCGACCTCAAGAACCGCGAAGCGCAGGACGCCGTCGATCGTGCCTCGGCCTACGAATTCGGCTGGTCGAGCGAGATCGAGCAGGAGTTCGCGCCCAAGGGCCTCAACGAAGATACCGTCCGCTTCATCTCCGCGAAGAAGAACGAGCCCGAGTGGATGCTCGAATGGCGGCTCAAGGCCTATCGCGCCTGGCTGACCATGAAGGAGGTGAGCTGGGCCAAGCTCGACATCCCCGAAATCGATTTCCAGGATGCCTATTATTACGCGGAGCCCAAGGCGAAACCGAAGCTCGGCAGCCTCGACGAGGTCGATCCCGATATCCTGCGGGTCTACGAAAAGCTCGGCATCCCGATCGAGGAGCAAAAGGTGCTCGCCGGCGTCGAAGGCGCGCGCAAGGTGGCGGTCGATGCCGTGTTCGACAGCGTCTCGGTCGCGACCACCTTCCGCGCCGAGCTGCTGCGCGCGGGCGTGATCTTCCTCTCCATCTCCGAAGCGATCCGCGAATATCCCGATCTGGTCCGGAAATATCTGGGCTCGGTGGTGCCGCAGCGCGACAATTATTTCGCCTGTCTCAACAGCGCGGTCTTCTCCGACGGCACCTTCGTCTACGTCCCCGAGGGCGTGCGCTGCCCGATGGAGCTTGCCACCTATTTCCGGATCAACGCCGAAAATACCGGCCAGTTCGAACGCACCCTGATCGTCGCCGACAAGGGCTCGTATGTGTCCTATCTCGAAGGCTGCACCGCGCCGATGCGCGACGAGAACCAGCTCCACGCGGCGGTCGTGGAAATCTACGCGCACGAGGACGCGGAGGTGAAATATTCCACCGTCCAGAACTGGTATCCGGGCGATGCCGAGGGCAAGGGCGGGATCTACAATTTCGTGACCAAGCGGGCGATGTGCGCCGGCGACCGTTCGAAGGTCTCCTGGACCCAGGTCGAGACCGGCTCCGCGATCACCTGGAAATATCCGTCCTGCATCCTCAAAGGCGCGGACAGCGTCGGCGAATTCTACTCGGTCGCGCTCACCAACAATCGCCAGCAGGCCGATACCGGCACCAAGATGATCCATATCGGCGCGGGCAGCCGCTCGACCATCGTCTCGAAGGGCATTTCGGCCGGCCGCTCGAACAACACCTATCGCGGCCTCGTCCGGGTCAACGGCGGCGCCGAGAATGTCCGCAACTTCACCCAGTGCGATTCGCTGCTCTTGGGCAGCGAATGCGGCGCCCACACAATCCCCTATATCGAGGTCCGCAACCCCACCGCCCAGATCGAACATGAGGCCACGACCTCGAAGATCAGCGACGACCAGCTCTTCTACGCAATGAGCCGAGGCCTCAACGCCGAGGATGCCGTCGCCCTGATCGTCAACGGCTTCGCCCGCGAGGTGCTGCAGCAGCTGCCGATGGAGTTCGCCGTGGAGGCGCAGAAACTGCTGGGAATTTCGCTAGAGGGGAGTGTCGGATGAGCCTCTCGTCCCGTCTTGACCAAAAGAAGCAGGAGGCTCGCGCCGGGGGACGCAGTGATCTCGTCGACGCTCACACTCATACCGTTCGGCATAGAACTGAGCTGGAGGCCTCAGCTGTCGCTGGCTGCTTCTACTGCTGCAAGACCTTTGCTCCGACCGAGATCGAGGAATGGGTGGATAACGATGATTGCGCTCTTTGCCCTCGTTGCGGCATCGATTCGGTGATTGGCGATGTGTCCGGCTACCCGGTCACGGACAAACGGTTTCTTTCAGACATGCACTCTTTTTGGTTCTCGACATGCTAAAAATTGAAAACCTCCACGCAACCGTCGACGGCAAGCCGATCCTCAACGGGATCAGCCTCACCCTGAATCCGGGCGAGATTCATGCGGTGATGGGGCCGAACGGGTCGGGGAAGTCGACCCTCTCCTACGTGCTCGCCGGGCGGCCGGGTTACGAAGTGACCGAAGGCTCGGTCACGCTTGATGGCGAAGATCTGCTCGCGCTCGATCCGCACGAGCGAGCGGCCAAGGGCATGTTCCTCGGCTTCCAATATCCGGTCGAGATTCCGGGCGTCTCCAACGTCCAGTTCCTGCGCACCGCGCTCAACGCTCAGCGCCGGGCGCGCGGCGAGGCGGAGCTTTCGGCGGGCGAGTTCCTGCGTATTGCGCGCGAGCAGGCCGCTTCGCTCGGCTTCGATTTCGAGATGATGAAGCGCGCCGTCAATGTCGGCTTTTCGGGCGGCGAGAAGAAGCGCAACGAAATGGTGCAGATGGGGATCATCGATCCCCGCCTCGCCATCCTCGACGAGACCGACAGCGGCCTCGACATCGACGCGCTGCGCGTCGTCGGCGAGGGGATCAACCGGATCATGCGCAAACCCGACAAGGCGGTGCTGCTGATCACCCATTACCAGCGCCTGCTCGACATCGTGGCGCCCGATTTCGTCCACGTGCTGGCCGGCGGCCGTATCGTCCGCTCGGGCGGGGCGGAGCTTGCGCTGGAGCTGGAGCGCGAAGGCTATCGCGAGGCGGCGGCATGACTCACTCCCGCGCCGAAGGCGCAATCCCCTCCTTCTCCGCGATCTCTGCGTCTCTGCGTGCACAAAAAAAAGGGGTGCGCGCAGAGACGCAGAGTGCGCAGAGGGCACGCGGACGATGACCCCGCTTGTCCTTCCTTCAAACCGCGAGGAAAGCTGGCGGTGGAGCGATTTGTCGGCCCTGACGGGCCTGGCGGAGGGGC
>DATINU010000263.1:0-6303 GCA_035473955.1 Allosphingosinicella sp. | reverse complement strand
CGTTTCGCTGCTTTTCGCTTTGGCCCTCGCGGGCTGCGCCACGATGCGGCCGGCCGCCGCCCCGCAGCCGCCGCGCCAGAGCTTCGTCACCGCCGCCAATCCGCTTGCCGTCGAGGCCGGGATGAACGTGCTGCGCCGCGGGCGCGAGCTTCCAGCGCGGCGATCTCGCCTGCATCATCTATACCTGGGGCACCGGCGGCGCGCCGCGCGGGGTGATGCAGCATCACGGCGCGCTGCTGCACAATGCCGAGGGCTGCACTTCGCTGATCGCCGAGGATTTCGGCTGGAGCGACGAGGTCTTCCTCTCCTTCCTACCCGCCAGCCACGCCTACGAGCATACCGGCGGGCAGCACTTCCCGATCGCGCTGGGTGCGCAAATCTATTATTCGGAAGGGCTCGAAAAGCTCGCTTCCAATATCGAAGAGGTGCGTCCGACGATCATGGTCGTGGTGCCGCGCCTGTTCGAGGTGCTGCGCCAGCGCATCCTCAATCAGGTCGAAAAGCAGGGCAAGTTCGCCAATTACCTGATGGGCCGCGCGCTTTCGATCGGGGCCAAGGGCTATTCGGGCAGCGTGCCCCTGTGGGACAAGCCGATGCAGCTGTTCCTCGCCCGCACGCTGAAGCCGAAATTGCAGGCCAAGTTCGGCGGGCGGATCAAGGCTTTGGTGTCGGGCGGAGCGCCGCTCAATCCCGAGGTCGGCATCTTCTTCCACTCATTGGGCCTCACCTTGCTGCAAGGCTACGGCCAGACCGAATCCGGCCCGGTCCTCTCCTGCAACCGGCCCAAGGTCGGGCTCAAGATGGACACGGTAGGTCCGCCGCTCCTGAATACCGAGGTCAAGATCGCCGAGGATGGCGAAATCCTCGTCAAAGGCGAGCTCGTCATGCACGGCTATTGGCGCAACGAAGCGCAGACCGCCCGCACCCTGATCGACGGCTGGCTGCATACGGGCGACGTCGGCCATATCGACGAGAAGGGCCGGATCGTCATCACCGACCGCAAGAAGGACATCATCGTCCTCGACAAGGGCGACAATGTCTCGCCGCAGAAGGTCGAGGGGATGCTGACGCTGCAGAGCGAGATCATGCAGGCGATGGTGATGGGCGACAAACGGCCCTACCTGGTCGGCCTGATCGTCCCCGATCCCGAATGGAGCGCCGAGTGGTGCACGCAGAACCGGCGCACCTGCCATTTCAACGTGCTCGCCAAGGATCCGGATTTCATCAAGGCGGTCTCCGAGGCGGTCGACCGGGTGAACAAGGATCTGTCCGTGATCGAGAAGGTGCGCCGCTTCATCCTCGCCGACGAGCCGTTCACCGTGGACAACGAGATGCTGACCCCCTCGATCAAGATCCGCCGCCATGTGATCAAGGACAAATATGGCGAGCGGCTCGACGCGCTCTACAAGCGCTAGAAAGCGTCTTTCGCCGCCCTGCGCTCCGCCAATTCCTCGACTGAGCCTGCCCGCATGAACGGGTTGGTCGCGCGCTCCAGCAAGACAGTTGTCGGAAGGGTCGGTTCGCCCTTGGCGCGGAGGGCCTCGACCTCGGCCATTCGCTCGATCAGCGCCCGGCTATCCGGCTCCAGGGTCAGCGCGAACCGGCCGTTGGCCTCGGTATATTCGTGCCCGCAATAGACCCGCGTCTCCCCGGGCAGCGCGGCGAGGCGCTGGAGCGCGTCGTACATCTGCGCGGCCGTGCCTTCGAACAGCCGGCCGCAGCCCATGGCGAACAAGGTATCGCCGGTGAAGACGACACCCGCTTCGGGCAGATGGAAGGCGATATGGCCGGCGGTGTGCGCCGGAATGTCGTGCACCTCCGCCTCCAATGCCCCGATCCGGGCGCGGTCGCCGCCGGCGACGATCCGGTCGAGCTTCGAGACTTTCTCGACCTCGGCCGGGCCGGTAATGGCGCAGCCGGTCGCGGCGCGGATCGCGTCGTTGCCGCCGGTATGATCGGGGTGCCAGTGGGTGTTCCAGACCTGGCTGATCCGCCAGCCGCGCGCCGCCGCCGCCTCGAGCACCGGATCGGCGACGGACGGATCGACCGCGACCGTCTCGCCCGAAGCCGGATCGTGCATCAGCCAGACGTAATTGTCCCTGAGCACCGGGACGGGGACGATCTCCAGCATCACCAATGGCCAATATTCGGCATCGACGCCCAGGGCTCGGCGACGGGGAGGTGGCCGCCTTTCTGGAGCAGCTCGATCGAGATGCCGTCGGGGCTGCGGACGAACGCCATCCGGCCCTCGCGCGGCGGACGGTTGATGGTGACGCCGGCCGCCTGCAGCCGCGCGCAGGTCTCGTAAACGTCGTCCACCTCATAGGCGACATGGCCGAAATTGCGGCCCTCGCCATAGCCTTCCTGCGGAACGTCCCAATTGTGGGTGAGCTCGATCTGGGCCTCCTCGTCGCCGGGCGCGGCGAGGAAGATCAGGGTGAAACGGCCCGCTTCATTCTCCATCCGGCGGACCTCCTGGAGGCCCAGGAGCGAAAAGAAGCGAAGCGTCGCCTCCGGGTCCGAAACGCGGATCATCGTGTGGAGATATTTCATCTTGCGCCTGCCTCAACTCGTCGTCATAAATGCACGGTTCATCGACGCGATGCGAGATGAACTGCGCCGGGGCCGCTGGGTCCGCCGCCGGCCAAGGGAGCCCATAGCATGTTAGACGCAAAAGAGGGGAATCGCGGCCGGACGATCCTGATCGCCGTTGCCATATTGGCGCTCGCCATCGTCGCCGGCGGCTATCTGCTCGGCGACGGCCTCAGGCGCGCCCGCATGGCCGACCGCGCCGTCACCATGCGCGGCTTAGCCGAGCGCAACGTCACCGCCGATCTCGCCACCTGGTCGCTCAATTTCAACGCGTCGGGCACCGATCTTGCCGAGGTTCAAGGCAGGATCGACCGCGATCAGCGGACGATCCAGGACTTCTTTCGCACGGCGGGCTTTCCCGCCGCCGCGCTCACCGATGGCGGCGGCACGATCAATGCGGTCTACGACAATGACCGTCAGGCGACCATCATCACCATCAACCGCAGCCTCAACTTCCGCACCAACGACGTGATGCGGGCGCAGCGGGCTTATCTCCGCCAGTTCGACCTGATCCGCAGCGGCGTCCAGCTCGACGGTTCGGGGATGAATTACAGCTTCACCCGTCTCAACGACGTCAAGCCGGCGCTGATCGGCGAATCGATCCAGGATGCGCGGCGCGCGGCCGAGCGCTTCGCGCAGGATTCGGGCGCCAGCGTCGGCGCGATCCGCTCCGCGACGCAGGGCTATTTCTCGATCGGAGCACGCGACGGCGATGCGGACACCGAGGGCGGTTCGAGCGGAAGCTCGACGCCGCTGCAGAAGGTCCGCGTGGTGACGACGATCGAATTCTACCTGGGCTGAGGCGGCGGCGGGGCAGGCGTCGGCACGGCGGCCGGCGCCGGCACCTCGATCTCGCGCATGGTCGCCAGGCTCTCGCGGGCCTGGCGGCCGGCATCGCTGTCAGGCGCGCCCTCGGCGACCCGGCGGTAGAGCCGCTCGGCCTCCTCCATATTGCCGCCCAGGCCGGCAAGGGTTCCAGCCAGCAGCAGCACGTCGGGATTGTCCGGTGCGAACTCGCGGGCACGGGCGATGTCGGTGCCGGCGCGGGCGAGGTTGCGCTCGCGGCGCGCCAGTGCAGCGGAGAGATACCAGGCCATGGGGTCGGTCGGGACGAGCTGCAGCGCACGGTCGATCTCGGTCCGCGCCGCGGCGGCATTGTTCTCGGCGACGCGGACGCGGGCGCGGTCGAGATGGACCTCGCCGCGCAGCTCCTGGCTCAAAGTCGTCGTCAGCAGCGCCGAATCGAACGCCTGCAGGGCCTTCGCATTGTCGCCGGCGGCGAGCCAGGCATTGCCGGCCTGCACCCAGAAATCGGCGCGGCGCGGATCCTGCGCGCTTTCCGCCGCGCGCGCCGCCTGCTCGAAGGCGGTCGCCGCCGGCGCCCAGCGCTCGAGCGCGGCATAAGCGAGGCCGAGGCAGGCATTGGCGTGCACGCCGCCGCCCTCGCCGCGCCAGGCCGTGGCGGTCTGGACCGCGGCCTCGGCATTGCCGCGCACCTGCTCGGTGCAGGTGCGATAGCGGGTCACGATGGCGGGATCGGCGGTCGGCGCGGGGAGCAGCTGCGGCGTCGCCGGGGCGGGCTGGCGCGGCGCCGGCATCGGATCGGGCGAGGAGGGCAAAGCGGGCGCGGCCTGCAAGGCAAGCGCGAGGATAAGCGGGATCACAGCGACTCCATCAGCCTCGAAACGGTGGCGACCAGCAAGGCGAGATCGGCCTCGCGCGACAGCCGGTGATCGCCGTCCTTGACGAGGATCGTCTGCACGTCGGCTGAATGGAGCAGCCGGGCCAGCTCCAGCGACCAGGCGAAATTGACGTCCGGATCGGCCTGGCCGTGCAACAGGCGGACCGGGCAACGGATCGCGATCGGACTATGAGTGAGGCGCAGCGCCTCGGCGCTTTCCCAGAAGATCCGCGTGGTGACGTGCGGCTTGTCGCCGTGGGGATTGGGCTCTTCGAGCCGGCCTTCGCGCAGGATCGTCAGCTTCTGCGCGTCGCTGAACCCCCAGGCGGTGAAATCGGGCGCAGCGGCGATTCCGACCAGGCCCGCCACACGCTCCGGCCGGGCCAGGGCCGCGAGCAGCATCAGCCAGCCGCCCATCGAGGAGCCGGCCAGCACGACCGGCCCGGGCGGCGACCGGTCGATCATCGCCAGCACGTCGTCCCGCCAATCGGAGAGGCTCTGCGCCTCGAACTCCCCGCCGGAAAGCCCGCAGCCGCCATAATCGAAGCGGAGCATGGCGCGGCCTTCCGCCCCGGCCCAGGCGGCGAGCGCACTCGCCTTGGCGCCGTCCATGTCGGAGGCGTAGCCCGGCAGGAAGATCAAGGCGGGACCGCGGCCGGGCAATCCGCGATAGGCGAGGTGAATGCCCGGCCGGGATTCGAGATAGTCGATACGCTCCATGGCGGGCGCCCTAGCAGGGCACCCGCACGCTGGCGAGATGAGCCCGCCCGCTTCAGGTGGCGGGCGTGGCCTCCTCGCTGTCGAAGCAGTCGGCGAGCAGGCAGACGCCGGCGCCGACCGCGACGATGCCGATGACGATCCAGACGGTCGACATCTCGCCGGTCAAATTGCTGGCGCGGCGGTCGCGGTCGAGATTGGCGAGATCGAGGCCGGCCACGCGCGCATTGCGGACCTCGCCATGGCGATCGAAGCGCAGATCGGCGACCCTGACCTGGCGGGTGATGGTGGTCCCGTCGAGCGCAGGCCCACCGGCGACGGCGCCGTAGCCGAGGGTGAGGCCGTAGCTCAGCCGCTCGCGCGCCTGGCGCTCGCTGCCGAGCGGGACGCGGAGATTGAGCGTGGCGACCGCGCCTCGCGGCGCATCGAAGCCGGCGAAGCGATAATCCTGCGCCGTGGCGACACCGGGCGCTAAGGCGGCGAAACAAAGGGCGGCCGAGACGGTCGCGGCAACGAACTTCCTTACCATGACATCCCCTTTTCGGTCTGCCTCGCCGTGAGCGGGAGAGGCAGAAGTGCCTTAGCATGTTCGGGACGGTTCACGGAACGAAAAGCGCGTAAAAGCAGGGTCTGTTATCATTGCTAATTATTGTGTGATTCAACACTTAGAATGAGGGTCCGGCCCCGCGGCAGGCTCGGCAAGGTGCCGGCGCTTGCCTATATTGCACCTGCGAAGGCATAAGCCCCGCATTCCGATCCTCGAAAGAGAGCGCCGCCCGTGTCCGAGATGTTTTCGATCAAGCTGCCCGATGGATCGGTCCGCGAGGTCGAGCGCGGGACCACCCCGGCGGACGTCGCCGCGGCGATCGGGCCCGGCCTCGCCAAGGCGGCGCTGGCGGCGCGGGTCAACGGCGAGGTGCGCGATCTCGCCCGGCCGTTCGAGGGTGACGCGGACCTCGCTTTGATCACGGCGCGCGACGAGACCGATGCGCTCAAGCTGGTCCGCCACGATTATGCGCATGTGCTCGCCGAAGCGGCGCAGAATCTGTTTCCGGGCACGCAGATCACCTTCGGGCCGGCCACGGATGACGGCTTCTATTACGATTTCGCGCCCGCCCCCGGCCGGGGGCCCTTCACCGAAGAGGAGCTGCCGGTCCTCGAAGAGGAGATGCGCCGCATCATCCGCGCCGACACGCCGCTCGTGCGCGAGCGAGCTGGAGCCAGAAGCGCTGCGTGGCAAGTCCCAGGCGTTCTGAGGCAGCGGGAAGCCGTTGCCCTCGTACGGCATACCGATAGCGAACTCGTTGAGCACG
>DATINU010000262.1:0-2014 GCA_035473955.1 Allosphingosinicella sp. | reverse complement strand
TCATCCCGCTGGCCGAGGAATCGGGGCTGATCATGGAGCTCGGCGAATGGGTGATTCAGGACGCGTGCCGGGCGGCCTCGGCCTGGCCGGCGCACGTCTCCGTGGCGATCAACGTTTCGGCCAAGCAGCTCATCTACCCGGCGCTGCCCAACACGATCAACGAGGCGCTGCGCCGCTACCGGCTGCCGCCCGACCGGCTCGAGCTGGAAGTGACCGAATCGATCTTCCTCGGCGATTCGACCCACGCGCTCGATGTGCTGAAGCGGCTGCGGGCGCTCGGCGTCGGCATCGCGCTCGACGATTTCGGCACCGGCTACTCCTCGCTCGGCTATCTGAACAAGGCGGTCTTCCACAAATTGAAGATCGACGGCTCGTTCGTGCGCGAGGCGGGGGACAATAAGGAGACGGTCGCGATCATCCAGTCGATCGTCCAGCTCGCCAAGAGCTTCCGGATGACGGTCACCGCCGAGGGGGTGGAGACCGCCGACGATTTCACCCGGATGCGCGATCTCGGCTGCCACCAGATCCAGGGCTATCTGTTCGGCCGGCCGATGAGCTTCGAGAAAGCGAGCGAGCTGGTCCACGGCGTCCAGCAGCGCCTGAGCGCCTGAAAAAGAAGCCCCTCCCCGGGCGGGCCGGGAAGGGGCAGGGCTGGGGTTCTTCGAACAGCGGTAACGGTTCGGGCGGGGTTTGACCCGGTCCGTCAGCGCTGGCCGGCGGCGAGCTGCTGGCCGCTCGGGCGGGCCGGGTTGAACGCGGCGGTGACGATCCGGCCGCCCGCATCGGCGGCGCATTCGAACGTATAGCGCCGGTCGGCGGTGACGTAGATCGTGACCCGGGTGCTGCGGCTGTTGCCGGCGATCGCGCCGATCCGGTGCGAACGGACCTCGCCGGCGCCGAACTGGCCCAGCGCCTCGGTGCGGCACTGGGCGACGGCACGCTCGGCCGGACCCATGGCGGCGGCGGGCGCCGGGGCGAGGAACGCGGCGGCAGCGATCGCCGGCAGGACCGAAAGCTTGAGAGCACTTTTCATTTTGACCTCCATCTGCTATTTATGTACCTTACCGTATAGTACAGAAATGCGAATGGCAAGGGTTATTTAACGTATGGTACAAAAAAGCTCAGCCGCGCAGGGTGCGCCCAGGGGCCGGCCCCGCAGCTTCGACACCGATGTGGTGCTGGACCGGGTGCGCGACACGTTCCTGCGCTACGGCTATGCGGGCACCTCGATGGACCAGCTCTCGGCGGCCACGGGGCTGCACAAGCCGAGCCTCTACGGCGCCTTCGGCGACAAGAAGAAGCTCTACCTCGCCGCGCTCGACAATTATCTCGCCGACGTCCGGGCCGAATTCGCCGAGGCCTTCGCCGTGCCGGACCTGTTCGAATCGCTCGAGGCGATGACCGAATGGTCGATCGACAAGTTCATGGGCAAGGATGAGGCCGGCCCAGGTTGCTTCATGATGCACACCGCCATGCCGGAGGCGACCGAGGACCCGGAAATCTCGCGCGCGGTGCGGGAATCGATGGACTCGCTCGACCGGGCCCTGGTTCGCCGCTTCGAGCGGGCGACGGAAGCCGGACAGATCTCGCCCGACGCCGATCCGCGCTCCTTGGCCATGGTGATGGTCGCCAACCATTACGAGATTTCCGGGCGGGCGCGGGCCGGCTATACTCGCGCTGAACTGCGCGCGCTGAGCGATCGCGCGATCGCTCTGGTCAAGGCGATGAGCGGACTGGCCCGCGCCGGTTAGCCTTCAATATCCCCGCTGCGGACGGGCGCGGCGCTCGGCATACCATTGCCGGATCAGCGCCGCGGTGCAGCCGGTCTGGCCGTAGGTGCCGACCACCGAGCAGCTGTTCGGCCGCGAATCGCGCGAGGCTTCCTCGAGCGATTCGACGCGCGAGGCCCAGCTCTGCTCGGGATGGCTCGGCCGGCGCACCGGCGCGGGGATGCGGTAGCGCTCCTCTTCCGGCCGGCGGGCGCAGACCACGACTTCATTCTCGGTCGATTGCG
>DATINU010000261.1:0-2665 GCA_035473955.1 Allosphingosinicella sp. | reverse complement strand
TGCAGGGAATCACCATCTCCGGCCGGGCCTATGCCGGCGGCTGGTGGGAATGGCTCTCGCCGTTCAGCCTGCTCACCGGAATCAGCCTGGTCGTCGCCTACGCCTTGCTCGGCGCCACCTGGCTGATCTGGAAGACGGAAGGCGATGTGCACGCTCGCGCGCGTAGCTACGCAATGTGGCTGCTGCCCGCCTTCCTGCTCGTGATCGGCGCGGTCAGCCTCGCCACGCCTTTCCTGGAGGGCAAATATCACGAGCGCTGGTTCGAATGGCCCGGACTGTTGCTCACCGCCGTCATGCCGCTCGCCTTCGGCGGTGCCGCGCTGACCGCCTGGGAAGGGATCAGGCGCGGCCGCGACTGGCTCCCCTTCGCCGCCTCATTGGCGATGTTCGCGCTGACCCTGGCGGGGCTCGCCGTCTCGATCTGGCCCGACGTGATCCCGGGCCGCGTCACCATCTGGGAGGCGGCCGCGCCCGCCACCAGCCTCGCCTTCATGCTGGTCGGCGCCGCGCTGCTGCTGCCGGTCATCATCGGCTACACCGCCTGGTCCTACTGGGTGTTCCGCGGCAAGGTCGGCGAGGACGGGTATCACTAGAGGGGCGCCGGGGCGGGCGCGATGATCGGGAGAGCGAGATGAACTGGACGGTGGGCGATATGCCCTCGCTGGACGGCCGGCTGGCGATCGTCACCGGCGCGAATGGCGGGCTCGGCTATGAAACTGCGCTGGCGCTCGCCGGGGCGGGGGCGCAGGTCGTCGTCGCGGCGCGCGACGCCGGGAAGGGCGAGGCGGCGGTGGCGCGGATCAAGGCGCGGCATCCCGGCGCCGCGGCGCGGTTCGAAGCGCTCGATCTCGCCAGCCTTGCCTCGGTCGAAGCGCTCGCGGGGAGAATCGCGGCGGCGCACGGCAAGCTCGATATCCTGATCAACAATGCCGGCGTGATGGCGCTGCCGGAGCGCGAGGAGACCGCCGACGGGCTCGAGCGCCAGATGGGCGTCAATTATTTCGGCCATTTCGCGCTGACCGGGCGGCTGCTCCCGCTGCTGCGCGCCGGGCAGGGCGCGCGCGTCGTCCAGCTCAGCAGCCTCGCCCATGCGCGGCGCGGCGGGCTCGATCTCGACGATCTGCAGAGCGCGCGTTCCTACACCCCCTGGCAGGCCTATAGCCGGTCGAAGCTGGCGATGCTGATGTTCGCGCTGGAGCTCGACCGGCGCAGCGCGGCCGGCGGCTGGGGCCTCGTGAGCAACGCCGCGCATCCCGGCTGGGCGGCGAGCGATCTGATCGCCAACGGCATGGGCCGCGGCCTGCGCGCGCGGCTGATCGGGCTGATCTGGCCGCTCCTCGCCCAGAGCACCGCCGAGGGCGCGTTGCCGACCCTCTACGCCGCGACCGCGCCCGAAGCGCGAGGCGGCGCCTATTACGGCCCCACCGGCAAGGGGGAGCGCAAGGGCCCGCCCGGCCCGGCCGCGATCAGCGCCGACGCGCAAGACACGGCGTCGGCGAAACGGCTGTGGGAGGAAGCGGAGCGGCTGACCGGCGTGCGCTTCGCCTGACGGAAGCCTAGCCCGGCGCCCGGAACCACCAGTCCA
The DNA here is from genome assembly GCA_035473955.1 of Allosphingosinicella sp. Lineage (GTDB taxonomy): Bacteria > Pseudomonadota > Alphaproteobacteria > Sphingomonadales > Sphingomonadaceae > Allosphingosinicella. Next base: position 1,080 of record DATINU010000261.1, on the reverse strand, counting down.
CGATCATCAGCACGCCGACGCAGGCCGTGCCGATGCTGGCGAGCAGCACCGCGCCCGCGGCCGCGTCCTTGGCGTGCCTGATCTCCTCGTGGATTTCCGGGTGGAGGCGGTCGATCAGATATTCGAGGCTCGCATTGACCATCTCGGCGGCGAACACGATGGCGATGCACAGGCCGACGATCGCCCACCAGATCAGATCGGGCTGGGTGAAGGCCGCGACCGCGATCGCCAGCAAAGCGAAGCCGCAATGCATGCGGAAGCTCTTCTCGCGCCTGAAGACGGTGACCACGCCGGCGAAGGCATAGCCGCAGCGATCGAGGAACGAGCCGTTCTTCATCGGCGCGATGCTAGCCGCTAATAGGACCGCCGGTAAGCCGGGAGGATCGATGACCGACGACGCGCCACTGCCGCTCTGGAAGCGCCTTGCCTGGTTCGTCGGGCTCTGGGCCGCGGGCGTCGCGGCCGTGGGGGCGGTCGCTTACGGGCTCAAATATTGGCTGGGCGCCTGACCGCCGCTTCCGTCATGCCGGACTCGTTTCAGCATCCATGAACACTGCCATCGCCGGTTTCGCAGGCCGTGTTCATGGATCCTGGATCAAGTCCAGGATGACGATGAAGTGCGCGGGCGCCTAGCCGCCCGCCTGCTCGCTCATCAGCCCGATCAGATTGCCTTCGCTGTCGCGGGCGATGGCGAGCCAGACCTCCTTCTCGCCGAGCTGGGCGATGCAGCGGGCCGGCTCCTCGAAGGTCACGCCCCCGGCGGCGAGTTCGTGCGCGGCCTTGGCGGCATTCTCGACCGAATAGTAGACGATCGAGGCGCTGGCGGTCTCAGCGCCCTCGGGCGGGCTCAGCATCAACCGCGTCTGGCCGCATTGGTAGAAGCTGAGGCCCGGCGGCGCGTCGAACAGATGCGGCAGGCCGAGCGTCTCGCCGTAAAAGGCCTTGGCGCGGGCGAGGTTGCGAACGGGAATTGCAATTTGCGCGATATGAGAGGGGGTTATGGGCATGGCTTAAACCTTCCTTTCATGCTAATAGTTCGATTCGAATAATCGTTAGCTTAGCTAACAAAAGGAGTCAAGA
>DATINU010000260.1:0-6562 GCA_035473955.1 Allosphingosinicella sp. | reverse complement strand
CTGCCGCTGCTGATGCTGTCCGCGCTGGGCAATCAGCAAATCTTCAATTCCTACCTCGTCTGGGGCAGCGCCAATTTTCAGCTCGATCTGGCCGGCTTCCGGATGGAGGTGACCGATCTCGTCTCGGTCGATGCCATTATCTCGACTGCATTCATCATCCTCTCCCTGCTCTTCTGGCGGTGGTGGGCCAAGCGCTGGACCGAGCCCAACGAGATCACCAAGCTCACCATCGGCGTGCTCATTTCCGCTTTGGCGCCTTTGCTTCTCGCCTTCGCCGCCTGGCAGCAGGTCGCGACTGGCGAAAAAGCGAGCCTGTTCTGGGGGATCGGCTTTCACGTCGTGAACAGCATCGGCTTCGCCAACGTCTTTCCAGTCGGCCTCGCGCTCTATTCGCGCGCCTCGCCGCGCGCGGTCGCCGGGCTGATGATCGGCGTCTATTACGTCCACCTCTTCGCCGCCACCATGCTGGTCGGGCGGATCGGCGGCTTCCTGGAGACGATGGAGGCCGGGCAATTCTGGTTGATGCATGCCGGCCTGGTCGCGGCGGGCGGCCTCGGCCTGCTGGTTGCGCGCGCCTTCGTGGGCCGCATCCTCGCTCCGGAGCGATCCGAAGCGCCGAGCTAGGCCGGGAGCGCCGCCTTGGGCGGCAGGGGAAAGAGAGTCACGAACCGCTCGGCCAGGGCCCGATCGCCCTCGATCGCCAGCGCCCCTTGCGCCTCGAGCTCGGACATGGGCGCGCCGCCATAGACGGCGGCGGCAATCGTTGCCGGCGCGCCGGTGAAGATGAGATCGCTGCCGGCGGCATCGCCCCGCTCGGCGCCGATCGCGCCGTCCCTGATCCACGCCCGGTAGCTTTCCCGCCCCAGCCGGAAGCCGATCGTGACGTCGAGATCCTCCGGCAGGCCGGGCTGGCCCATCGCCTGGAAGGACAGCATGAGCGAGACCGCGCTGAAATGCTGGCTCGGATCGTGTCCGGGCGAGCGCGTCGCCCAGCGGCCGAGCGCGCCCATGATCGGCTTCGATTGATAGCCCCATTCGGTAAGCTCGTAGACCTGGCCGGAAGCGGGCGGCGCGAGTCGGCGGCGCACGACGATGCCGATCTCCTCCAGCCCCTCGAGCCGCTGGGTCAGCACGTTGGCGCTGATTCCGGGCAGGTCGGCCCGAATGTCACTGAACCGTTTTGGACCGAGCATAAGCTCGCGCATGACGAGCAAGGCCCAGCGCTCGCCGATCAAATCCATCGCATGCGCGGTCCCGCAGGCATCGTCATAGCGCCGCCGCGACGAGCCGTTCCGCGAATCAGTTACTTTTTTTAACTCCATGGTTGCTTTTTATAACAGACAGGGGCATCAGCGTCAAACCGATTCGCCGATTCGAGCGTTGGGGCGGGAAGGAGAACGAAGATGACCGACATCGCGACGTTGCCGCCCGAGGACGAGTTGAAGCCCGCGCGCGAAATGGCACAAGCACTGCCGACCCGCTGGGACGGCGAGAGCACCGACTACCGAAAGGCGCGGACCGCCCTTCAGGCCGAGGAGATCGCGCTTCGCCGCCAGATTCAGCGCGTCGCCCAGCATCGCCGTGCACTCCCTCCGGGCCCGGTCGCCAAGGACTATCGTTTCCTCGACGAGCAGGGGAATGACATCGGACTCATCGATCTGTTCGGTGCGCACGAGACGTTGTTCGCCTATTTCTGGATGTACGGTCCTCAGCGCGAGCGGCCCTGCCCGATGTGCACCTCGTTCGTAGGCTCGCTCGATATTCCGGCGGTCGATATCGAGCAGCGGCTTGCCATCGCGATCGTCGGCCGGTCGCCCGTCGAGCGCCAGCTCGCCTTTGCCCGCGAGCGGGGTTGGCGGAACCTCAAATTCTATCAGACGGTCGGTGAGGATTATGGCCGCGACGTCCATGCCGTAACCGACGAGGGCGAAGGCGCGGCGCCGACGGTCTGGCGGCGCGACGGCGATAAGGTCCGTCTGTTCTGGGCGGCCGAGGGCGGCACGGAAACGGCCGACCCCGGTTTCGACGCTCATCTCGCGCCCGATCCGACGCCGCTGTGGACGATCCTCGACTGGACTCCGCAAGGTCGCCCCGCCGGCTGGTATCCGAAGCTCGAATACGGCCAGGCCTGAAAGCGCGCACGACCGCGCCGCCGAACCAAGGGAGAAGTTGATGTCCGAGAGCAAAACGTTTCTGGCGACCTTCCTCGGCGACGGAACCGGCGCTCGCCGCCGGGAATGGGACGCGCTGTCCGACAACGAACGCCGCGCGCGCGAAGCGCAGGGCATGGCCGCATGGAAAGGCTGGGCCGAGAGGAACCAGGACGCCATCGTGGAGCTGGGCGGCCCGCTCGGGAAGACCAAGCGGGTTTCTGGAGGCGGCATCGAAGATGTCAGCAATGCCTTGGCGGCCTTCACCGTCGTCCGGGCGGACTCGCAGGAAGCGGCCGCAAGGCTCTTCGAAGGCCATCCGCATTTCACGATCTTCCCCGGGGAAGCCGTGGAGATCATGCCCATCCTGCCGGTGTCCGGCGCCTGACCCCTCTTAAAGGAGACGACCAATGTCCAAGCTGATTTTCGTGAACCTTCCCGTCGCCGATCTCGCCGCCGCGACGACCTTTTATGAAGCGATCGGCTTCACCAACAACCCGCAGTTCACCGACGAGACCGCGGCCTGCATGGTGCTGACCGAGACCATCCACGTGATGCTGCTGACCCATGACAAGTTCGCCCAGTTCACCCCCAAGGCGATCGCCGATGCGAAGGCGACGAGCGAGGTGCTGATCTGCATTTCCGAGGAGAGCCGCGAGGGCGTCGACGCGATCACCGACGCGGCGCTTGCCGCAGGCGGCAAGGAGCCCCGCGAGAAGCAGGATTACGGCTTCATGTACGGCCGCAGCTTCGAGGATCTGGACGGCCATATCTGGGAGCCGATGTGGATGGACATGAACGCCGCCCAGGCCGCGATGCAGCCCGAAGCCGCCACCGCTTGAAGGCGGGCCGAAACCAGGAGAGAAACGATGCCCGAGATTGCCAACGCGACGCCGAGCCTCACGCCGCATATCGTCTGCGATGGCGCGGCCGAGGCGATCGAATTCTACAAGGCCGCGTTCGGCGCCGAGGAGATGATGCGCATTCCGGGCGAGAACGGCAAGCTGATGCACGCCGCGATCGGCATCGGCGGCGCGATGCTGATGCTGGTCGACGAGAATAAGGACTGGGGTATCCAGTCGCCCCTCTCGCTCGGCGGCACCCCGGTGACGCTGCATCTCAACGTGCCGGACGCCGACGCGGCGATCGAGCGCGCCGCAGCGGCCGGCGCCACCGTCACCATGCCCGCGCACGACGCCTTCTGGGGCGACCGTTACGGCCAGGTGAAGGACCCGTTCGGGCACAGCTGGTCGATCGCCCATCCGCTCCGCGCTCAGGTGATGAGTGAGGATGAGCTGCAGGCGGCGGCGCGGGACGCGATGTGCGGCCAGACCGAGCAAAGGGCGGCTTGAGCGCTATGACGAAACCGCTGATCACCGCCTACAATTGGGCCCCCGACGAAGGCCGCGGCCTCGTGCGCGACATGCGCGTCCGCTGGGCGCTGGAGGAAGTCGGCCAGCCTTATGACGTCCGCTATCTGAACTGGGGCGAGCAGAAGGAGCCGGCACACCGGGCCCGCAATCCCTTCGGCCAGGTGCCGGCTTATGAGGAGGACGGGCTGACTTTGTTCGAGAGCGGCGCGATCGTGCTGCACATCGCGGAGCGATGGCCCGGCCTGTGGCCGTCCGATCCGGCCGGCCGGGCACGCGCGATCGAGTGGATGTTCGCCGCGCTGAACACGATCGAGCCGGTGGTCTGGGATCAGGTCGTCGCCAAGATTATCGACGGCAAGGAAAGCTGGGCCAAGGACCGGTGGCCGAGCGTCCTGAAGCGGTTGCAGGAGCGCCTTGGCGAATTGTCGAAAGCGCTGGGCGACGCCGCCTGGCTCGACGGGGACTTCAGCGCCGGCGACCTGCTGATGGTGCAGGTGCTGCGCCATGTCGGCGACCCGGCGATCCTCGCCGACTACCCGAACCTCGAGGCCTATGTCGCGCGCGGCATGGCGCGGCCCGCGTTCAAGCGCGCGCTCGAAGCGCTGCAGGCCGGCCAGACCGGCCAACCCCCGGCCGACTGGCCCCGATAAGGAAGGAAGAGGACGATGGTCTCCGCTGCTCCCCTCCCCCGGCCCGGCAAGGGTGCCTTTCGCGCAGGCTGGGCGCTGAGCGGTCTCGCCATCGCCTTCTTCCTGACGGACGGCGCGATGAAGATCGCCAACCCGCCGATCGTCGGCGAGACCTCCGCCCAGCTCGGCTGGCCGGCTGATTACAACACAATCCTGCTGCTCGCGGCCCTGCTGCTCGGCTCCACCCTGCTCTACGCGATTCCGCGCACCGCGATGCTCGGGGCGATCCTCCTGACCGGCTATCTCGGCGGAGCGGTCGCCACGCACGTCCGGGTGGGCAGCCCCCTGTTCACCCATGTGCTGTTCGGCGTGTATCTTGGCGTCATCGTCTGGGGCGGGCTGTGGCTCCGCGACCCGCGCCTGCGCGCCCTGCTCCCGTTGCGCACCGATTTTGTCGAAGACCAGGCCGCCTGACCCCCGCGCGGCCCACCAAGGAGAGAGAAAATGACCTATGTCGATGGTTTCATCCTCGCCGTCCCGGCCGGGAAGAAAGAGGAATTCCGCCAGCAGGCCAGCGATGCGGCGCCGCTCTTCAAGGAGTTCGGCGCGACCCGCCTCGTCGAGAATTGGGGCGACGACGTCCCCGACGGCAAGGTCACCGACTTCAAGGGAGCGGTGAACGCCGAGGAGGGCGAGACCGTCGTCTTCTCCTGGGTCGAATATCCTTCGAAGGACGTGCGCGACGCCGCCAACGAGAAGATGCGCTCCGATCCGCGCATGGCCGCCTTCGCCGAGATGCCGTTCGACGGCCAGCGGATGATTTTCGGCGGCTTCACGCCGATCGTCGAGGAGCGGGCCGAGGGTGAAACGGGCTATACCGACGGCTTCGTCGTCGCCGTTCCCGAGGAGAATAAGGAAGCCTATCGCGCCATGGCCCAGAAGGCCGCGACGGTCTTCGAGGAATATGGCGCGGTCCGCGTGGTCGAGGCCTGGGGCGACGACGTGCCCGACGGCAAGGTCACCGATTTCCGCCGCGCGGTGAAGGCGAAGGAGGGCGAGGTGGTCGTCTTCTCCTGGGTCGAATGGCCTTCGAAGCAGGCTCGCGACGATGGTTGGGCGAAGGTCATGGCCGACGAGCGGATGAAGCCCGACCATGACAACATGCCGTTCGACGGCATGCGCATGTTCTGGGGCGGCTTCGCGCCGCTCGTCGACGCCTGAGCGAAGCCGCGAGGAGAGGAACGATGGTCAATCCGCACGGCAGCTTCATCTGGTATGAACTGATGACGACCGACCCGGCCGGGGCGAAGCGCTTCTACGAAGACGTGGTCGGCTGGACGGTCGGCGAGCCCATGCCCGGCGACACCGAATATCGCATGCTCGAAGCGCCCGACGGCTTCGCCGGCGGCATGCTGACGCTGACCGGGGAGATGTGCGAGGCCGGCGCCCGGCCGCTCTGGCTCGGCTATCTCGGCGTCGACGATGTCGACGCGGCGGTCGACAAGGCCGTCGCGGCGGGCGCCAAGGTCCAGATGCCGGCGATCGACATTCCCAATATCGGCCGGATCGCGATGATCGTCGATCCGCAGGGCGTGCCGATCTACGTGATGCGCGGCGCCAGCGACCAGAGCAGCACCGCCTATCAGCGGCACGGCCTCGGCCATGTCGCCTGGAACGAACTGATGACCAGCGACCGCCAGGCGGCGCTCGATTTCTATCGCGAGCAGTTCGGCTACGTGCAGGACGGCGCCATGGATATGGGCCCGAAGCTGGGCGAGTACAGCTTCATCAGCCATGGCGGCCAGATCGTCGGGGCGGTGATGAAGGCCTCGCCCGACGCGCCGACCGTCTGGCAATATTACATTCGCGTGCCCGACGTCGATGCGGCCGCCGAAACGGTGAAAACCGCCGGCGGCCAAATTCTGTTCGGCCCGATGGAGGTGCCCGGCGGCGAGCGCGTGCTCGTCGGCCTGGACCCGCAGGGCGCGTCCTTCGGCCTGGTTTCGGGCGGCGGCAATTGAGGAGAGAAGAGATGAGCAGCAACAAGTTGATTACCTGCCTGTGGTTCGATCATGGCGAGGCGCGCAAAGCGGCGGAATTTTACGCCGCCACCTTCCCCGACAGCCGGGTCGGCCCGGCCCACGATGCGGCGTCCGACTATCCCGGCGGCGAAGAAGGCAACGAGCTGACCGTCGAGTTCACATTGCTCGGCCAGGCCTTTGTCGGCCTGAACGGCGGTCCGAACTTCAAACCCAATGAGTCGGTGAGCTTCATGGTCGTCACCGAGGGTCAGGCGGAAACCGACCGCTATTGGAACGCGATCGTCGGCAATGGCGGCGCGGAGAGCAATTGCAGCTGGTGCAAGGACCGCTGGGGCTTTTCGTGGCAGATCGTGCCGCGCGCGCTGATG
>DATINU010000259.1:0-9861 GCA_035473955.1 Allosphingosinicella sp. | reverse complement strand
GCCGGTGAAGGGCCGGTCGGCGAAGGCGTCGACCTGGGTGAAGCGAAGCTCTGTCATTCCGGAATGGCCTCCCTGGTTTCGTCGGTCTCGCGCAGCAGATCGCCGGGATGATCGACCCGGCCTTCGGGGTCGAGGTGGATGAGCACCTCGCACCCGGGAAAGTCGCGGGCGAGGTCGTTTTCGATCGCTTCGACCACATCGTGCGCGGCGGCGACGGTCATTTCAGGATCCACCCAGATGTGGAACTGGGCGAAATCGTGGGTGCCGCTGCTGCGGGTGCGCAGGTCATGGATGCCCTTCGCCTCAGGGCGGCTGGAGGCGATTGCAAGAAACCTGAGGCGCTTCTGCTCGGGCCATTCCCGGTCCATCAGCTGGTCGATCGCCGCGCTGGAGGCGCGCCAGGCGCCGAACAGCAGCCAGCCCGCGATGGCGAGGCCGAAGATTGGGTCGGCGCCGGTGAAGCCCAGATATTGATCGAGCACGAGCGCCGCGATCACCGAAAGGTTGAGCAGGAGGTCGCTCGAATAATGGACGCTGTCGGTGCGGATCGCGACCGAGCCGGTGCGGCGGATGACGCTGCGCTGATAGGCGACAAGAGCGAGGGTAACGATGATGGCGACGGCCGAGACGGCGATGACATATTCGGCATTGGCGGTGGGGGCGCCGGCGATCAGCCGCTCCGCCGCGCGCCAGCCGATGCCGATCGCCGAGATCGAGATGAGCGCGACCTGCGCGATGGCGGCGAGCGCTTCCGCCTTGCCGTGGCCGAAGCGGTGATCGCGATCGGCCGGCATGGCGGCGACGCGAACCGCGAACAGAGTGACGAGCGAGGCGACGAGATCGAGACCAGTATCGGCGAGCGACCCCAGCATCGCCACCGACCCCGTCTCCCAGGCGGCATAGGCCTTGAGGCCCAGGAGAAAGAGCGCGGCGGCGACGCTGGCGAGGGCCGCGCGCGCGGTCAGCGAGGCGCGGCTTGTCATGGGTAGAGCAGGCCCTCGATCCAAGTGCCGTCCTCCCCCAGGGTGAAGAGCCGGCGCTCGTGCAGCCGGTGCGGCCGATCGCTCCAGAACTCGATCCGGTCGGGCACGACGCGATAGCCCCGCCAATAGCCCGGCCGGCTCACCTCTCCGCCTTCGAAATCCGCGACCAGCTTTGCATAGCGCGCCTCGAAGGCGGCGCGGCTTTCGAGCGGGCGCGACTGGTCCGAGGCCCAGGCGCCGATCCGGGCGTCGCGCGAGCGGGTGGCGAAATAAGCGTCGGCTTCGGCCTCGCTTACGGGCGCGACGCCCCCTTCGACGCGGATCTGGCGGCGGAGCGATTTCCAGTGGAAGACCAAGGCGGCGCGGGCATTGGCGGCCAGTTCGGTGCCCTTGCGGCTTTCGGCGTTGGTATAGAAGGCGAAGCCGCGTTCGTCATGGCCCTTGAGGAGGACCATCCGCACCGAAGGACGCCCTTCCGCATCCGCGGTGGCCAGCGCCATCGCTTCGGCGTCGTTCGGCTCGCGCGCCCGCGCCTCCGCGAGCCAGGTTTCGAACAGGAGATGCGGGTCTTCGGCCATCGCCGCCGCTCTACCCGCCCGCGACGGTTCGGGACAAGCGGCTTGCGCCCCCCCGGAACATGGCCCATTTCTCCTCCGTTGCAGCGCGGTAACGATGGAATGCAGAACTCATGGCCGATCTCTATTCCCAGCTGAACGTGCCGCGCGGCGCCGGCGAGGCCGAGATCAAGAAGGCCTATCGCAAGCTCGCAAAGGAGCTGCACCCCGACAAGAACCGGGACAACCCCAAGGCGACCGAGCGCTTCTCGAAGGTCACGCAGGCCTATGACATCCTGACCGACAAGGACAAGCGCGCCCAATATGACCGCGGCGAGATCGACGAGGAGGGCAATCCCAAGATGCCCTTCGGCTTCGGCGGCGGCCCGGGCGCCGGCGCCGGGCGGGGCGGCGGCTTTCGCGGACCCAATGGCGAGCCGTTCGAATTTACCGGCGGCGGCGAGGCGGCGGATCTTTCCGATCTGTTCGAGGGACTGTTCGGCGGCGGGCGGCGCGGCGGCAGTGGCGGAGGGCCTTTTTCGGGCTTCGGCCGCCGCAGCGCGCCGCCGCAGAAGGGCGCCGACGTTTCCTACCGGCTGGACGTGGATTTCGAGGATGCGGCGCGGCTGACCGGACAGCGCGTGACGCTTTCCAGCGGCAAGACGCTCGACATCAAGCTGCCGCCCGGCGTCGATACCGGCACCAAGGTCCGGCTTGGCGGCCAGGGCCAGCCGGGGCCGGCGGGCAATGGCGATGCGATCGTCGCGATCACCGTGAAGCCGCACCGCTTCTACCGGCGCGAGGGCGACAATATCCGGCTCGATCTGCCCGTCGCGATCGACGAGGCCGTGCTGGGCGCGAAGGTGCGCGTGCCGACGGTGGACGGGCCGGTGATGCTGAGCGTCCCCAAGGGCTCGGGCTCGGGCAAGGTGCTGCGGCTCAAGGGCAAAGGCTTCACCGCCAAGGGCGGCGCGCGCGGTGACCAGCTCGTCACCCTGATGGTCGACGTGCCCGACGATGCCGATCTCGCGAAATTCCTCGAAGGCTGGAGCGGCCGGGGGAAGACGAACCCCAGGGCAAGTCTCGGCGTTTAGGGCCTCGTGCGCGAAATCTCCCCCGAATCCCCGGAAGCCAGGCGCAAGCGCCTCGCCAGGGCCAAGGCGCATCTGGGGACGATCCGGGGCCGGCTCGGCTCGCGCTCGCGCACCTGGGAAGTGATCAAGCGGGTCGCGATCGGCGTCTATTCGGACGGGTTCATCCACGCCGGCAACCTCGCCTATCTGGCGCTGCTTTCGATCTTTCCCTTCGTCATCGTCGCGGCCGCGGTGGCGCGGCTCTTCGGGGCCACCGAAGAAGGGATGGACGCGGTCAACGCCCTGCTCAGAACGATGCCGCCGAACGTGACGGACGTGCTCCAGCGGCCGATCGAGGACGTGCTGCAAGCGCGCTCGGGCAATCTGCTCTGGCTCGGCGCCCTGGTCGGGCTCTGGACCACGGGCAGCTTCATCGAGACGATCCGCGACATCATCCGCCGCGCCTATGGCGTCACCTATTCGCGGCCCTTCTGGGAATATCGGCTCGGCTCGATCGGAATGATCGTCGGCGCGGTGGTGCTGGCGATGCTGGCGTTCAGCGTCTCGATCCTGCTTTCGGGCCTGCAGCAATTCCTGGTCAATCTGATTCCGGGCGCGGACGACGTCGTCAGCCTGCTCACCCTGCTCCGCTTCGCGCCGGCGCTCATGCTTTTCGTCTCGCTCTATCTTCTCTTCTACGTGCTGACGCCGAAGCGCTATCGGGTGGCGGGCTGCCGGAAATGGCCGGGCGCGGCCTTCGTCGCAATCTGGTGGGTCTCGACCACGGCGCTGCTTCCGGTCGTCCTGACCAGCCTCACATCCTACGACCTTACTTACGGCAGCCTGGCGGGCGTGATCATATCGCTGTTTTTCTTCTTCATAATCGGCCTCGGTCTGGTAATCGGCGCGGAGCTCAATGCGGCGCTGGCCGAAACGCCCACGCCGACCGAGGCGGATATCGCCGAGGTCGTGCATGAGGATGCCGCCGCCGAAGCCGAGCACGAATCCGTCGCGCAGGCGGTGCAGGGGCATGAAGAAGAGGTGAAGCAATGACCGGCTTGATGGCAGGGAAGAGGGGCCTGATCATGGGCCTCGCCAACGACCGATCGCTGGCTTGGGGGATTGCCAAAGCGCTCTCCGCCCAAGGCGCGGAGCTCGCTTTTTCCTATCAGGGCGAAGCGATGGAAAAGCGGGTGCGTCCGCTCGCCGAGCAATTGGGCGCCGCCTTCCTGATCGATTGCGACGTCGCCGACATGGCCAATCTCGATGCCGCATTCGGGACGCTGAAGGCACGCTGGCCCAAGATCGACTTCCTGGTCCACGCCATCGGCTTTTCCGACAAGAACGAGCTGCGCGGCCAATATGTCGACACCAGCCTCGACAATTTCCTGCTGACCATGAACATCTCGGCCTACAGCTTCGTCGCCGTCGCGCAACGCGCCCGGCCGATGATGTCCGAGGGCGGCTCGTTGCTGACGCTTTCCTATTACGGCGCGGAGAAGGTGATCCCGCATTACAACGTGATGGGCGTGGCCAAGGCGGCGCTGGAGACGAGCGTGAAATATCTGGCCATGGATCTCGGCCCCGAGAACATCCGGGTGAACGCGATCTCGGCCGGGCCGATCAAGACGCTGGCCGCCAGCGGCATCGGCGATTTCCGCTACATCCTGCGGTGGAACGAATATAACAGCCCGTTGCGCCGCAACGTCACTATCGAGGACGTGGGCGGCGCCGGGCTCTATTTGCTGTCCGATCTCTCCGCCGGCGTGACGGGCGAAATCCACCATGTCGATGCCGGCTACAACGTGATCGGCATGAAGGCCGAGGACGCGCCGGACATCAGCGTCGCCTGAGCTTTAGCGCAGCATGCTTTCATAAGCGAGGCGTGGACGGCGGCGCGCGACATCGCGGGCGATTGCGTCCATGGCGGGATCGCGGCCGGCGGCGAAGGCGGCGAAGGTCATCGGGACGGGGAGGTCGGGCTGCAGGCCGGCGACGCGGATCGGATGATCGCGGATCGAGCCGTGGCAATCCTCCTCCGGGCAGCCGGTCCTATAATTGTGCCGCTCGTCGGCATAGAGCATCATCGCGCCCAGGCCCGGGAGCATCAGGATGTCGCCCTCCGCCCAAAATTCGAGCCGGTCGCCGATCGGCTCGCCGACGATGGTGAGGCGATCGCCCGCGGCCTGCTTGAGATAGCCGAGGCTGGAAATGGCGGCGGAGAAAGTGCGGCCCGAAGTGATCGCGTAGATTTGCCCCGTGGCAACGCCCGGAAGCGCGGCCATGAAATCCCGGGCCAGGTTGAGATCGCCGCCGAGGTTGAAGCGTAGATCGACGACGATGTTGCGCGTGCGGCGCGTGCGCAGGGCTTGGAGGGTTTCGTGAAGGAACGCGTCGAAATGGAGCCCGCGGATCGCGTTCAATTGAATGTAAGCACCCTCGATGCCGCGCGGAAAAGCGAGGCGGAACGGGCGGCCAGGCTCCTGGAGATAGAGCGGGCGGCTGGTGAGCATGGGCGCGGCATCGATCAGCGTTGGAACGCCGAGGAAGGCCGCCTCGCCCTCGGGCGCCGACAACAAGGGATCGATCGAGACCGTCAGCGGGCGGCCGCGCCGGCTTTCGACGGTGAGCTGGAGCTGGTCCGGGTTGCCGAAGCCGGCGGCGGCAAGGAGGGCCGGCGTCTCCATGAAAAGCGTGACGAACTGATCGCGAAAGGCCTGCGCGCCGCCCTGATAGCGGGCGTAGGCGGTACGGACGCTCTGCCAGGGCTGGCCGTTGATCTGGGTGACCCGGCGGCGGAGCAATGCCGCGTGCGGGGCCGGCGCGGCGATCACGTAGAGCCCGTCGGCGAACAGGCCGAGATGGACGGGGCTTCTGGGATAACGCGTCGCCCATTGCGGCGGCAGCAGCGCGCTATGGCCGTTGTCGGCGAGCGCGGCGATGTGGGCGGCTTCGAGTTCGAAGCGGGCGGGCGCGTTGAGCAGGGCCGGCAGGCGCTCAACCGCCGCCATCGCCTCGGCACGAGCGGCGGGCGTGTAGGCGCGGTTCTTGCCCACATAATCGCGCACCACGGCGACGTCGGCCTCGGTCGGCATTGCCGCAGCCGCTCCGCCCAAGCCGACGACGCTGGCAAAAACGAGCAAGATTTGCTTCAACACGCGCATGCGGCGCTCCTCCCTCAGGCTGTATTATAGAGATAAGACAGGCGTGCCAAGATGAGCATCAACAGCTTCGGCCGGCTGTTCCGTTTCGCGACATGGGGCGAAAGCCACGGGACCGCGATCGGCGCGCTGATCGACGGCTGCCCGCCAGGCCTGAGACTGGGCGAGGCCGACATCCAGTTTTGGCTCGACCAAAGACGGCCGGGCGTCGGCGCGCTGACCTCGCCACGCGCCGAGCCGGACCGGGTGCGGATTCTGTCGGGCGTCTATCAAGGGCGGACCACGGGAACGCCGATCAGCCTCATGATCGACAATGTCGATGCGCGCCCCGGCGACTATCCCGCCGGGGCGCCGCACCGGGCGGGCCATGCAGACGCGGCCTATGAGGCGAAATACGGCTTTCGCGACCCGCGCGGCGGCGGGCGGGCATCGGCGCGCGAGACGGCGGCGCGGGTGGCGGCGGGAGCAGTGGCGCGGCTGGTGGTTCCGGAGGTGAGCATCGAAGCGCGGGTGATCGAGATCGGCGGCAGCGCCGCGGAGGCTGAATGGCCGGCGCGGATCGAGGCTGCGCTGACGGCGGGCAGCTCGCTCGGTGCGGTGGTGGAATGCATGGCGCGCGGCGTGCCGGCAGGCTGGGGCGCGCCGGTCTATGCCAAGCTCGATGCCGAGCTCGCCGGGGCCGTGATGTCGGTCAATGCGGTCAAGGGCGTGGAGATTGGCGCGGGCTTCGGCGCCGCGCGGCTCAGCGGCGAAGACAACGCTGACCCCGCCCTTGCCGGCGGAATCACCGGCGGCATCGCTACCGGCGAGCCGATCGTGCTGCGGGCGGCCTTCAAGCCGACGTCTTCGGTGACGGCGCTCGGCGTGAGCGGGCGGCACGATCCCTGCGTGGGCCTGAGGGGCGCTCCGGTGATCGAGGCGATGATGGCGCTGGTGCTGGCCGAGCACAAATTGCTGCACCGCGCGCAATGCGGAGGGAAAGACGATGCTTGAGCTGATTGCGGCCGCCATGCTGCTGGCCGACCCATGGGAGGCGCCGCTGACGATGGGGGGCATCGGCAGCCTGCGGATCGGGACGCCCGTGGCATCGCTGCGCGCCATGGGCGCCAGCGGCGAGGATTATCCCGATCCGGACGTCGACTGCTCCTATTGGCGCGCCTCGCAATGGCCTGGCCTGGCGATGATGGTGAGCGGCGGCCGGGTGGTGCGGATCGAGACCGAGGATGCGCGCTACCGCACCGCTTCGGGCGCCCGCGTCGGCATGAGCGAGGCCGAAGTCCGCGCCATCTACGGCCGCCGGCTGCGCGTGGAGCCGCATCCCTATACGGGGCCGGAGGGCCATTATCTGGTCTATCGGGCGCGCGGCGAGCCTCACGGCATGATCGTCGAGACCAGCCATGAGAACGGCCGGGCGCTCAGCATCCGCGTCGGGACCTGGGAGGCGGTGCAGCTGATAGAGGGCTGTTCTTGACGCGCCGCATTCTCGTGACCGGCCAGGTCCAGGGCGTCTGGTTCCGCGGCTGGACGGTCGATCAGGCAAGGGCGCTCGGATTGAACGGCTGGGTGCGCAACCGTCGCGACGGCAGCGTGGAAATTCTGGCCGAAGGACCGGTGGACGCGATGGCGGAACTGATCCGCCGCTGCCACCGCGGGCCCTCAGGGGCCAAGGTGGAGGAAGTGGTCGTCGAGGAGAGCGGTGAGGCCGCGCCGGCAGGGTTCGACCAGCAGCCGACATTCTAGCCGCGCCTGCGGCCGATCAACGTACCCTTGGTGCCGCCGGTCCAGAGCCGAAAATCGAAATCGGGCCGCATCTTGCGCCAGCGCCGCGCGACGAAGCGCTCGCCGGGGCGGGCGCCGTCGTCGAGCATCACCGTCCCGCCCGGCGCGATCTGATCGAACAGGATCGAGGCGCCGCCGCGAGTCATCGGGTGGATCGTCCAGGGCGGGCCGTCGATCAGCATCAGATCGATATCGCGCGGCAACGGGCCATGATCGTACCAGAGGCCGGGCCAATCGGCCGACGGGCGCAAGGGCACGGCGCGAAGATCGGCCTTGAGGCCGTAATCGGCGAGCCAGAGCCGGGTCGCGTCGACGAAATCCCTGTGCTGGTCGAAGCTGATCAGGCGCCCGCCGCCGGCTTTTTGCAGGGCGCGGGCGAGGATCAGGGTAGAGGCGCCAGTGCCGAATTCGACGACGATCCGCGGCCGGTGCGCGAAAATATGGTCGGTGACGAGGGTGAGGAGGCCTGTGTCGGCCTTCCAGCTGCCGAGATAGGGCAGAGCGTCGTGGGGCAGATCGAGCCGGTCGAGCAAGGCATGCTTGTCCTCCAGCCGGCCGCCGTGGAGGCTCCGCGCCAGCCAGGGCCATTGCACCGCGCCGAACGCCAGGATCGCCGCCCAGTCGGCGAGGCTGCGCCCGTCGGAGCCGATCACCGGGGTATCGCCCACCCGCGGCAGGAGGGAGGTGGCTTCGCGTGTCGTCATGGGAGGCCTGCTTAAGCTTACGCGCCCGCTAGTGGGCGAAGGGATCGCGCGCCAGAATGATGTCCTCGCGCTCGGGGCTCGTGGAAACCAAAGCGACCGGGCAGGCGATCAGTTCCTCGATTCGGCGGACGTATTTGATCGCCCGGGCGGGAAGCTGCGCCCAGGAACGGGCGCCGGCGGTCGATTCCCGCCAGCCGGGGATCGTCTCGTAAATCGGTTCGACCGCCTCCTGATCGGCGGCGTGGGCGGGGAGGTGATCGAGCGTTTCGCCGCGCAATTTATAGCCCGTGCAGATGCGGATTTCCTCGAGGCCGTCGAGCACGTCCAATTTGGTGAGCGCGATGCCGGTGACGCCCGCCACCGCCATCGACTGGCGGACCAGAACCGCGTCGAACCAGCCGCAGCGACGCTTGCGGCCCGTGACCGTGCCGAATTCACGGCCGATTGTGCCGAGCTGCTCGCCGATCTCGTCCTCCAGCTCGGTCGGGAATGGCCCGGAGCCGACCCGGGTGGTGTAGGCCTTGACGATACCGAGCACGAAGCCCGCCGCGGAAGGGCCGAGGCCCGTGCCCCCGGCGGCGGTGCCGGCGACGGTGTTGGACGAGGTGACGAACGGATAGGTGCCGTGATCGACGTCGAGCAGCACGCCCTGCGCGCCTTCGAAGAGGATGCGGCGGCCGCGCCCCCGTGCTTCGTTCAGCGTCTTCCAGACCGGCTTCGCGAATTGCAGGACGAACGCGGCGATCTCGCCGAGATCACGCACGAGGCGATCGCGGTCGATCCCGGGTCGGTTGAAACCGGCGCGCAAGGCGTCGTGGTGGGCGCAGATCCGGTCGAGTTGGCGATCGAGCTGGCCGAGATGGGCGAGATCGCAGACCCGGATCGCGCGGCGGCCGACCTTGTCCTCATAGGCCGGGCCGATGCCGCGCCGGGTGGTGCCGATCTTGCCGGCGCCCGATGCGTCCTCCCGTAGCGCGTCGAGATCGCGGTGGAAGGGGAGGATGAGCGGGCAAGTGTCGGCGACTTGGAGATTGTCCGGGCTGATCGTGACGCCCTGAGCACCCAATTTCTCGACCTCCGCCTTCAGCGCCCAGGGATCGAGCACCACGCCGTTGCCGATCACCGACAGCGTGCCGCGCACGATCCCTGAAGGCAGCAGCGAAAGTTTGTAGGTCTCCGCGCCGACGACGAGCGTGTGGCCGGCATTGTGGCCACCCTGAAAGCGGACGACGAGATCGGCGCGGCTGGCCAGCCAATCGACGATCTTGCCCTTGCCTTCGTCTCCCCACTGGCCGCCGATCACGGTTACGTTCGCCACTGACACGCCTTTTCAAGGGAGTTGCGGCCCGCCTCTATCCGGCGCCCCGGTCGCCGTCCAGCCACGCCCCGGCGCACCTGAACGAAACGTTGTTTCAGGTTAATGAAACCGACCTCATCACGGGTGCGTTGAGCGGGCGATAACTGATCCGAAGTTCCTCAAAGGGAGAGACGTCATGCGTAACCTGATTCTTGCCGCCGCCGCCACGGCCGTGGCCGTCCCCGTCACTTTTGCCTTCCCGACCGACGAAGCGCAGGCCCAGCGTCGCTATTATAATCGCGACGGCTAT
>DATINU010000258.1:0-4940 GCA_035473955.1 Allosphingosinicella sp. | reverse complement strand
GATTCGCGCGCTGGCGGCGATGACGGACCATCCTGGGCCTGAACGGGCGCGGCAGCGGCAATCAGTGCCGTGAAGATCAGCATTCGCGCCATATGTTCAATCCTGATGGGCCGGCTTTCCTGAACGCGCCATTGCTTTTTTTGTTCGAAGCGTCGGATTTGCCGCGGCCGGATCGTCCGGCCAGGGATGTTTGGGGTAGCGGCCGCGCATCTCCTTCGCCACCGCCGCCCAGGAGCCGCGCCAGAAGCCGGGCAGATCGCGCGTCGTCTGGAGCGGGCGGCCGGCGGGGGAGGTGAGCGAAAGGATCAGCGGGACGCCGCCGGCTTGCGGGTGCGCGGCGAGGCCGAACAGGGCCTGGACGCGGACCGTGATGGTCGGGCCGGCCTCGGCCGCGTAATCGATCTCGTGGCGGCTGCCGGCGGGGGTTTCGAACGCGGCCGGGGCGATATGGTCGATCGCCTTGCGGCCCTCCCAGCCGAGCAGCGCATCGAGCAGGCCGGCGAGCGCCCCCGGATCGATCTCGCCCAGCCGCTTCCTGCCGGCGAGGAGCAGCGGCAGCGACCCGGCGATCGCCTCGTCGGAAAGGTCCGGGATCGACGGGTCGTGCCGGCGGGCGAAGGCGGCGCGCCGGCGCAGCGACCGGGCGGCGGCGCTCCAGGGCAGCAGATCGAGGCCGTGGGCGCGGACGCCTTCGATCAGCGCCGCTTCGATCGCGGCCGGATCGGCGCGCCCGTCCTGGCCGCCGGAAAGCTGGATCGCGCCGAGCCGCCGGCCATGGGTGGCGCGCACGCTGCCGGTCGCGGGATCGAAGGCGAGGGCGGCGCCGCTCTCGATCCGGCCGGCGAAGAGCGCTTCGACCGCCGCCTGGTCGATCGGCGCGGCGGCGAGGATGCGCGCGCCGGCGGCCATGCCCGCGACCTCGGCCACGGCGAGCCATTGCTCGCGCGCCAGCGGCGAGGCGGGATCGAGCCGGAAGCCCCGCCCGCTTGCGCTCAGCCATTGCTCGCCCGAGGCATCGCGGCGCTTCGAGACGCGATCGGGAAAGGCCAAGGCGACGCAGGCGCCGGCCTCGCCCCGGCCTCTGCCACCGATCAGCGCGAGCCAGCGCCGGGCAAGGCCGCGGGCCGCTTCGGCGCGCTTGCCCTTTTCGGCGCGCCAGCGGCGCAGGCGCAGCTCGAGATCGGCGTCATTGCCGCCAAGGCCGCGTTCGGAGAGCAGGACGGCGACGTCGGCGGCAGTCTCGGCCCAGCCGCGCGAGGCCGCCTCGATCAGCATATGGGCGAGGCGCGGCGGCAAGGGCAGCGCCGCGATGGCGCGGCCGTGGGGGGTCGGGCGGCCCGCTTCGTCCAGCGCGCCGAGGCCGCGCAGGCGCTTGCGGGCTTCCTCGAGCGCGGCGGCGGGCGGCGGGTCGAGCCAGCGGAGCGCGCGCGGGTCGCTTTCGCCCCAGAGCGCGCAATCGAGCAGCAGAGCGGAGAGATCCGCCTCCAGGATTTCGGGCGGGTCGAAGCGGGGCAGGCTCGCGCTCGCCGCTTCCTCCCAGAGCCGGTAGACGCGGCCCGGGCCCTGCCGCCCGGCCCGGCCGGCGCGCTGGGCGATCGCGGCCTGGCTGGCCCGCTCGGTGACCAGGCGGGTGAGGCCGGCGGCCCGGTCGTAGCGCGGGCGGCGGGCGAGCCCGGAATCGACGACGATGCCGACGCCGTCGAGGGTCAGGCTGGTCTCGGCGATGGAGGTGGCGAGGATGAGCTTGCGGCGTTCCGGCGGGGACCGGGCGATCGCGGCGCGCTGGGCGGCCGGATCGAGACTGCCGTGGAGGCGGTGGAGATCGACGCCGGCGGGCAGCGCGCCAAGCCGCTCGGCGGTCCGCTCGATCTCGGCGACGCCGGGCAGGAAGGCGAGCAGGCCGCCGTCGCTTTCCGCCAGCGCGCGGCGGATCGCCGGGGCCATTTCGTCCTCGATCCTCTTCTCGGCGGCGCGGCCGACATGGACGAGCTCGATCGGGTGGCTGCGGCCCTCGCTTTCGATCACGGGAGCCCCGCCCATCAGCGCGGAGAACCTTGCCCCGTCGAGGGTTGCGGACATGGCCAGGAGGCGCAGATCGGGCCGGAGCGCGGCTTGTGCGTCGAGCGCGAGCGCAAGGCCGAAATCGCTGTCGAGGCTGCGCTCGTGCACCTCGTCGAAGAGGACCGCCGACACGCCCGCAAGCTCGGGGTCGGCCTGGATGCGCTTCAGGAATATGCCCTCGGTCAGCACCAGGATCCGCGTCTTCCCCGAACGTTTGCTGTCGAGCCGCGTCGCATAGCCGATCGTGCCGCCGACGCTTTCCCCGGCCAGCTCTGCCATCCGCTCGGCCGCGGCGCGGGCGGCGAGACGGCGCGGCGAGAGGAGCAGGATCTCGCCCGCGCACCAGGGCTCGCCGAGCAAAGCGGGCGCGACCGCCGTGGTCTTGCCCGCGCCGGGCGGCGCCACCAGCACGGCATTGCTGCCGGTGCGGAGCGCCCCGGCCAGCGCCGGCAGGACGGCGCGGACCGGGAGGTCTAGAACTCCACCCATTCGGGGCCGCCGGGCCAGAGCAGGTCTTCGAGCCGGTCGCCGATCCAGGTCAAGGCAGCCACGATGATCAGCAGCCCCGCCAGGTTCGCGAGAATGACGCCCGCATAAGCGAGATAGGGATGGAACGGCCCCACCGTGTCGAGCCCGCCCTTCAGCGGCGGCCGGGATTTGAAGGGCCGCATCAATAAGCGCGGCGGATGGCGAACTCGACCGCTTCGACGAGCGCGGCCTTGGCCCGGCTCGCGGGGAAGATGCCGAGCGCGTCGATCGCGCGCTGGCCGTAGAGCCGGGCCCGTTCGATCGTGTCGTCGAGCGCGCCGGAGGTCCGCAGGAGGCGGATCGCGCGGCCGAGGTCCTCGTCGTCCGCCTTGCGGCCGGCCATGGCGTCGAGCCAGAATTCGCGCTCCTCGTCCGAGCCGCGGGCATAAGCGAGGATCACGGGCAAGGTGACCTTGCCGTCGCGGAAATCGTCGCCGACGCCCTTGCCCATGGTGGCGGCGTCAGACGCATAGTCGATCGCATCGTCGACCAGCTGGAAGGCGATGCCGAGATTGCGGCCATAGGCGTCGAGCGCCTGCTCCTCGGCCTCGCCGCGTTCGGCGACGACGGCGGCGATCCGGCAGGCGGCCGCGAACAAAGCGGCGGTTTTCGCCGTGATGATCGCCAGATATTCGTCCTCGCTCGTGTCGATCCGGCGCTGCGCGGTCAGCTGGTTGACCTCGCCCTCGGCGATCACCGCCGAGGCGCGGCTGAGGATCTTCAGCACCTTGAGGCTGCCGTCCTCGACCATCAGCTCGAAGCTGCGCGAGAACAGGAAATCGCCGACCAGCACGCTCGCCGGATTGCCCCAGATGATGTTGGCGGTGCGCTTGCCACGGCGGAGGCCCGAGCCGTCTACCACGTCGTCGTGCAGCAAAGTGGCGGTGTGGATGAACTCGACCGCGGCGGCGAGCCGGTGATGCCGCGTCCCTGAATAATCGAGCAGGCGGGCCGAAGCGAGGGTCAGCATCGGCCGCATTCTCTTGCCGCCGCCCGCGATCAGGTGCCCGGCAAGCTCGGGGATCAGGGCGACATCGCTTTGCATCCGCGCGAGGATCACCGCGTTGACATGGTTGAGGTCGGCCGCGACCAGCTGGATCATCGGCTCGAGCGAGGGCACCCTCCCGGCGCCGATGGGGACGATCTCAGCACTCATGGCTTGGGCGCCTTGCGCCGGGATTGCGGCAATGACAAGGCCGTCGCCTCCGACAGCGGCAGCTTCAGCCGGGCGAGCAGGCCGCCCAGATCCTCGCTTTCCTCGAGCAAGACCGAGCCGCCGTAAATCTGGGCGACGTCGCGGACGATGGCGAGGCCGAGGCCGGTGCCGGGCTTGCCGGTATCGAGCCGCGCGCCGCGATCGAAGATGGCGCTGCGCTCGGCTTCGGGGATGCCGGGGCCGTCATCCTCGACCTCGATCTCGACGCTGTCCGCCGCGATGCCCACGGTCACGAACACGCGGCCCTGGCCGTATTTGGCGGCGTTCTCGACGAGGTTGCCGAGCATTTCGTCGAGATCCTGGCGTTCGACGCGCACGCTGGCGCCCTTGTCGCCGGCAAGGTCGATGGTGACGCTCGGATAGATTTTGCCGACCGCGCGCTCGACCGCCTCCAGCGACGGCCAGACCGGCGCGCGCGCGTGGGCCGAAGCGCGCCGGCCGACCGCGCGCGACCGGGCCAGGTGATGATCGACCTGGCGGCGCATCGTCGTCGCCTCGCGAATCACGGTCGGGCCGAGGTCGTCGGCCTTGGCGGTGGCGGCGTTGGTGATGACGGTGAGCGGCGTCTTCAGCGCATGGGCGAGATTGCCGGCATGGCGCCGCGCCTCCTCCGCCTGCACCTCATTGTGCTCGAGCAATTCGTTGAGCTCTGCGACCATCGGCTCGATCTCGCGCGGCAGTTTTTCCTCGATCCGGAGCTTCTGCCCCGAACGGATTTCGGCGACGGCGCGGCGCACCCGGCGCAGCGGCCACAGACCGTAGACCGCCTGCAGCGCGGCGAGGATGATCAGGCCGAGCGCGAGGATGCCGAAGGAGCGGACCATGGTGCGGCGAAGGACGCCGATCTGGTCGTCGATCACGTCGCGGCTCTGCGCGACCTGGAAACGCCAACGCACGTTGGAGCCGGGCAGGCGGACGTCGCGCTCGATGATGCGCAATTTCTCCGCGCCGCCGAATTCGTCGCTGTCGTAATAATGGACGTCGCTGTCGTCGTGGGGCTGGACGCGCAGCCGCCGGTCCCAGAGCGAGCGCGAGGGGAAGGGCTCGGCGCCGGCGCCGGAAATCTGGTAGTAGAGGCCCGAATAAGGCTCGAGGAAGCGCTGGTCGCCGAGCGCGCGGGTGAACAGCACCTCGC
>DATINU010000257.1:0-3541 GCA_035473955.1 Allosphingosinicella sp. | reverse complement strand
CTGGTGGGAGCGCTGCCACGCCTCGTCCATCAGATCGAAAGACAAAGCGGAGATCAGCACGCCCGCGCCGAACCCCATGACGATGGCGATCACCCGGCGCGAGAGCGGCGCGAACCAGCCTACCGCGGCGCCGATCAGCAGCGCCGAGCCCGAGAGCAGACCCCATAGGCCGGCCTGGATCGCGACCGGGATCATGCCGCCATCGGCGCCGCGGCACGGCGCAGGCGATCGTTGATGGCGAGGCCGAGCCCGGTTTCGGGAACATAAGCCACGGCAATTTTCGGCTTCGCCGCCGCCTCGGCTTCGTGCAGCCGGTCAAAGAGGCTGGCGGCCGCCTCAATGAGGTTTCCAGATTCGCTAAGACTGGAATCCCCTTGAACCGGGCCGAAGCCGATCAGCCATTCATCATGCCGTCCGTCCGCTGCATCGAGCCGAAGGGGCTTGGACGGCGCGTAGTGGCTGGCAAGCTGACCGGGGGCTTCGACCTGGCTCGTACCTTCGATCGCAAGGCCGAGGTCGATCGGACCGGGGCGTAGCAGCCGGAGCCCGCCGCCGGTCGCGGCGACGATGGTGGATTCGAGGCCGTGCGCGGCCGGGCCGGCATCGACGATCAGCGGAATGCGGCCGCCGAGGCTCGCCGCGACATGCTCGGCCCGGGTCGGGCTGATCCGCCCGCTGGCATTGGCCGACGGGGCGGCGAGCGGCCTGCCGGCGGCCTCGAGCAGATCGCGCATCGCCGGATGGGCCGGGACGCGGATCGCGATCGTGGCGAGCCCCGCGCTGACCAGGGAGGCGATCGGCGCGCCGGGCCGGAGCGGCAGGACCAGCGTCAGCGGGCCTGGCCAGTGGCGCCCGGCGAGCGCGCGGGCCGCGTCGTTCAGCTCAGCGATTTCAGCGGCCTGATCGAGATCTCCCACATGAACGATGAGCGGATTGAAGCCTGGCCGGCCCTTGGCTTCGTAGATCCGGGCGACCGCTTCGCCGTTCGTCGCGTCGGCGGCGAGGCCGTAGACCGTTTCGGTCGGCATCGCCACGCATTGGCCGGTCGCGATCAGCCGCGCGGCTTCGGCGATCGCCGCCGGGCCGTAGGGCAGGACGCGGGTGTTTTGCGCGCTCACAGGGGCGCGCTATAGCCGTGGTTCCACCCGCGCAACATTGGCGAGACCCTGCATGACCTACGCGCCGCCCGTCGAGGAACAGAAATTCCTGCTCAACCATGTCGTGCGGATCGGCGAATTGCTCGACGATCCCGAACTGGTCGGCGCGATCGTCGAGGGCGCGGGCGCCTTCGCAGCTGGCGAGTTCGCGCCGCTCAACCGGATCGGGGACGAGGTGGGCGCGAAGTGGTCGCCCGAAGGCGTGACCATGCCGGCGGGGTTCAAGGAAGCCTATAAGGCCTATGTCGAAGGCGGCTGGGGGACGCTGGCGGGGCCCGAGGATTTCGGCGGACAGGGCCTGCCGGGGACGCTGGCCGCGGTGGTGATGGAGGATCTGGGCTCGGCGAATATGGGCTTTTCGCTCTGCATGATGCTGACGCCGGGCGCGGTCGAGGCGCTGAAGCATCACGGCACGGCCGAGCTGCAGGAGGCCTGGCTGCCGAAGCTGATCACCGGCGAATGGACCGGAACGATGAACCTCACCGAGCCTCAGGCCGGCTCCGACGTCGGCGCGCTGAAGACCCGGGCCGAGCCCGCGGGGGACGGGAGCTACCGGATCACCGGCCAGAAAATCTTCATCACCTATGGCGAGCACGACCTGGCCGACAATATCGTCCACCTCGTTCTCGCCCGGCTGCCCGACGCGCCGCAGGGGACAAGGGGGATTTCGCTGTTCCTCGTGCCGAAGGTGCTGGCGGACGGATCGAGGAACGACCTGCGCTGCGTCTCGATCGAGCACAAGCTCGGCATCCACGCCTCGCCGACCTGCGTGATGGCCTATGGCGACGAGGGCGGCGCCACCGGCTGGCTGATCGGCGAGGAGAACAAGGGCATGGCGGCGATGTTCACGATGATGAACAACGCGCGGCTCAATGTCGGCCTGCAGGGCGTCTCGATCGCCGAGCGGGCGATGCAGCAGGCCGTTCAATATGCGATGGAGCGGGTGCAGGGCAGCCGCGAGGGGCGCCCGGCGCGGATCATCGAATTTCCGGACGTGCGGCGGATGCTGCTCAGGATGAAGGCGCTGACCCAGGCGGCGCGGGCGCTGACCTATTATTGCGCCGGCCAGACCGACCGGGCGCTGCGCGGCGACGAGGCCGCACGGGCGCGGGCGGATTTGCTGACGCCGCTCGTCAAAGCCTATGGCACCGATGTCGGCGTCGAGGTGAGCAGCCTCGCCGTCCAGATCCATGGCGGCATGGGCTATATCGAGGAGACCGGCGCCGCCCAGCATTATCGCGACGCCCGCATCTCGCCGATCTACGAGGGCACGAACGGGATCCAGGCGGCCGATCTGGTCGGGCGAAAGCTGGCCATGGAGGGCGGCGGCGTGCTTACCGCGCTACTTGCCGAGATACGGGCTCAAGCTGGGGACGAGGGCAATTTGCAGGCCCTCGTGGAGGCTTGCGAGGAGGTTGCCCGGCACCTGCTGAGCGCGGGACCGGAGGACCGGCTGGCCGCCTCGTATCCGTTTCTCACGATGGTCTCGACCGCGGTCGGCGGCTGGTTGCTGGCGCGGCAGGCGGTCGCGCTGGAAGGCTATGACGGCGACCCCGCGTTCCGCGACATGAAGCGGGCAGCGGCGCGTTTCTATCTCGATCAGATCGTGCCGGAGGCGCTCGGGCTGAAGGCTGCCGCACTGGCCTCGGGCGAGATTCTCTACTCGGTCTCCGAGGAGGCGTTCGCGGCCTAGACCTGCCGGGCCAACTTGTGCTGGCGCTGGCCGACAGTGCGCCAGGTGCGCGGGCCCAGATCGACGCGGAAGGCGCCCATCTTCTCGCTCGGCTGCTCGAGCTCGCGGCCGACCACCCAGGAGCGCGAAGTCTGACCCGTCTCGGCTTCGCCCCAATCGTAGAGCGCGTTGACGCCGATTACGGGGATGAACAGCAATTTCTCGTCGAGCTGGACCGCCTTCATGTCCTCGCGCGCCATGGTGACCTGACCGTGGATCACGCCCGTCGTGCCGGCGGCGATGCCGGGGAGGTGGCATTTCGTGCTGTCGCGGCCGGCGACGCGGAAGAAGGCGCTGATCTCCTTGTCCTGCTCCTTGCCGGCGTTGAACATCTTGACGTCGATGCGCAGGTTCCGCGCCGCGGCCTTGCCGGTGTTGCGGAGCTCGAGCTCGAACTGGACGACGGTCTCGGTCATGGTCGCCGAGGCGCGCTCGGCCTTCAGGCCAAGCTCCAGCCAGGGGCGCGGCACCGGTTCGGGGCGGACGGCCTTTTCGCGCGCCGTAAGGGGGATTGGCTCGCGGACCGGGGCCGGGGCTTCCTCCTCCACTTCGTCCCGGCGGCGCCGGCGGAGGAGCAGGACGGCGAGCAAAGCGAGCGCGGCGGCGCCGAGGCCGGCATAAAGCCAGGGAAAGGTGCCGGGCGTTTCCGGGG
>DATINU010000256.1:0-1541 GCA_035473955.1 Allosphingosinicella sp. | reverse complement strand
GGTGGCGTTGACGGCGGCGGAGCTCGGCATGCTGCTCGAAGGCATCGACTGGCGCATGCCGGTGAGGACTTGGCGGCCGACGGCAGCCGGATAGGCGCGACCGATTGACTCATCTGTCGTGCAGGACGTGCCGCGATCCTGGTTCATTGGTAGGATTCTGCGCATGTCGTTCGATCCCACCGCGCTGCCGGAGGACGTCGAGACCCTGCACCGGCTGATCGCCGCGGAGCGGGAGGAGCTGGCGGCGGCCCGGGCAGGTCTGCTGGCCAAGGCGCTGGAGATCGAGACGCTGAAGCTCCAGATCGCCCGCCTGCGGCGCCAGCAGTATGGCCGCTCCTCGGAGAAGATGCGGCGCGAGATCGAGCAGTTCGAGCTGCGGCTGGAGGAGCTGGAGGCGGAACAGGCGGCCGGCCCTGGGGTGACGAAGCCGCCGGAAGAGCCCGAGACGGCGACGCCGGCGAAGACGGGCAAGCCCGGCCGCCGGCCGCTGCCAGCCCATCTGCCCCGGCGCGAGATCGTGCATGAGCCGAGTTGCGCCTGCCCGAGCTGCGGCGGTGTCCTGCGCAAGGTCGGCGAGGACGTGAGCGAGATCCTCGACTATATCCCCGGCCGCTTCCAGGTCGTCCGGCATATCCGTCCGGCCTTCTCCTGCCGGCAGTGCGAGACCATGGTCCAGGCGCCGATGCCTTCGCTGCCCATCGAGCGCGGCCGGCCGGGGCCGGGGCTCCTGGCCCATGTCCTGGTCGGCAAGTACTGCGATCACCTGCCGCTGTACCGGCAATCCGGCATCTATGCCCGCGAGGGGGTCGAGCTCGACCGCGCCACCCTGGCCGACTGGGTCGGCAAGGCTGCCTGGCTCCTCAGCCCCCTGGTCGAGGCCGTGGCCGGCCATGTCATGGCGGCCGAGAAGCTGCATGCCGACGACACCCCGGTGCCGGTGCTGGCACCCGGCACGGGCAAGACCAGGACCGGGCGGCTCTGGGTCTATCTGCGCGACGAGCGGCCCTACGGCGGGCCCGCCCCGCCGGCTGTCGTCTACCGCTACTCCCCCGATCGCAAGGGCGAGCATCCGCGCACCCATCTGGCGAAGTTCCGCGGCTTCCTCCAGGCCGATGGATATGCGGGCTTCGGGCCGCTCTATCAGAGCCAGCGCGGACAAGCGCCGGCCATGAGCGAGGTCGCCTGCTGGGCCCATGTCCGGCGCAAGATCCACGACGTCCATCTCGCCACCAAGGCACCCCTTGCCGCCGCGGCGCTCGAGCGCATCGGCCTGCTCTTCGAGGTCGAGCGCGAAGTCAACGGCTTGGCACCCGAGGCCCGCCGGCAGATCCGCCAGGCGCGAGCCCGCCCGGTCATCGATGACCTCGCCGCTTTCCTCGATAGCTCGCTTCCCAAGCTCTCCGGCAAGGGCGAGCTGGCCGGCGCCATGCGCTATGCCCGCGGGCGCTGGGAAGCCCTGACGCGCTATCTCGATGACGGGCGCCTGGAGATCACCAACAACGCCGCCGAGCGCGCCATCCGGCCCCTGGCCCTGGGGCGCA
>DATINU010000255.1:0-3757 GCA_035473955.1 Allosphingosinicella sp. | reverse complement strand
CGATCCCTTCACCGAGAAATTGCTGATCGAGGCCTGCCTGGAGCTGATGGCCTCGGACGCGATCGTCGCCATCCAGGACATGGGCGCGGCGGGGCTCACCTCCTCCTCGGTGGAGATGGCCAGCAAGGGCGGGGTCGGCATCGAGCTCGACATGAACGCCGTCCCCTGCCGCGAGACCGGGATGACGCCCTATGAGATGATGCTCTCCGAATCGCAGGAGCGGATGCTGATGGTGCTGCAGCCGGGCCGCGAAGCGGAGGCCGAGGCGATCTTCCGCAAATGGGAGCTGGATTTCGCGGTGATCGGCCGGGTCACCGACACCGGCCACATGGTGCTGAAATGGAATGGCGAGACGGCCGCCGACATCCCGCTCGCCCCGCTCGCCGACGAAGCGCCGAGCTATGACCGGCCCTGGACGCCGACCGAACCGCCACCGCCGCTCGCCGACGTTCCCGAATGCGGCGACGTCGCCGCGGACCTGCTGCGGCTGATGGCCTCGCCCGATCTCGCCAGCCGCCGCTGGATCTGGGAGCAATATGATCAGAAGGTCGGCGCGGATACCGTCCAGCCGCCGGGCGGCGACGCGGCTTTGGTCCGCGTCCACGGCACCGGCAAGGCGCTCGCCATCACCACCGATTGCACGCCGCGCTACTGCCTCGCCGATCCGCGCGAGGGCGGCAGGCAGGCGATCGCCGAAGCGTATCGCAACCTCTCAGCGGTCGGCGCCAGGCCGCTCGCCGCCACCGATTGCATGAATTTCGGCAACCCCCAGCGGCCCGAGATCATGGGGCAATTCGTGGGCTGCATCGAGGGAATGGCCGAGGCCTGCGCCGCGCTCGACTTCCCGATCGTCTCGGGCAACGTCTCGCTCTACAACGAAACTCGCGGCGAGGACGGCAGCAGCCAGGCGATCCTCCCTACCCCGGCGATCGGCGGCGTCGGCCTGATCGAGAATTGGGAGAAAGCGGTCGGCATCGGCTTCCAGGGGCCGGGCGACGTGATCGTCACGATCGGCGACCGGCACGGTCATCTCGGCCAATCGCTCTGGCTGCGCGAACTCCACGGGATCGAGGGCCGCGAGGCCGGCCCGCCGCCGCCCGTCGACCTGCACGAGGAGAAGATCGCCGGCGAATTCGTCCGCGCCGCGATTCGGGGCGGCGCGATCACCGCCTGCCACGACATTTCCGACGGCGGCCTCGCCGTTGCGGTCGCCGAAATGGCGCTCGCCGGCAATGTCGGCGCTTTGATCAACGGCCCCGCGCCGTTCGGCCACGCCGGCTATTTCGCCGAGGATCAGGGCGTCTACGTCGCCACCGTCTGCGACAATTGCCTGCTGACCTTCCTTACCCGCGCCCATGCCGCGGGCGTGCCGGTCGAGGCGATCGGGCGGACCAAGGGCGGCCGCCTGATCTTCGAGCTGCCGGATGGCGATTATGCGGTCTCGCTCGACGAGTTGCGCCGCGCACATGAGGGCTTTTTCCCGCAATTAATGGGTGATAGCCTCATCGCCTAGCCCAGGGCTCGGGCACCCTCGAACGGGAGAAGACCCTATGGCCCGAACCACGCTCCGCCCCATCCTCCTCGCCACCCTCGTCGCCGGCACGCTCGACATCCTCGCCGCCATCGGCCTCAGCCTGTTCTACGGCCGCGATCCGATGAACATGCTCCGCTACGTCGCCTCCGGGCCCTTCCCCGGCGCCACGGACTGGGGGCAGGCCGGGTCCGCGCTCGGCCTCGCCGTCCATTTCGGCCTGATGGCGATCATGGCCGCGATCTACGTCTACGCCGCCGCCCGTGTGCCGGCGCTGCGCGCGAAGCCGGTGCAAGGGGGCATCCTCTACGGCCTCGCCACCTATGTCGCGATGAACCTGATCGTCGTCCCATTGCGCTTCGGCACGCCGCTGCCCCCGCCGACCCGCGCGATCGTCACCCAGCTCTTCTGCCACATCGTCCTGGTCGGCTTGCCGATCGCCTTGATCGCGGCGCGGCACCTCCGGAACCGGAGCCCCTTCGCCCGATGACCTCGGGATATTCGGGGACTCCTTTGGCGAAGAAGCTTTCGCTGAAGCCGGGCCTGCGCGCCTGGTGGGAAGATATGCCGGCCAGCGTCGAGGCCGAGATCGGCGAGACCGGCATCGAGCGGCTCGCCGCGCCGGACGCGCCGATCGACGCCGCCCACATTTTCGTGACCCGCCGCGCCGACATGGAGGCGCGGCTCACGCGGCTGCGGCCCTTGCTCGCGTCCGCCGGCTTCATCTGGGTGAGCTGGCCCAAAAAGGCCTCGAAAGTCCCGACCGACATCACCGAGGACGCGATTCGCGAAGCGTGCGGGATCGGTCGCGCGCCCGGCACGGCCTTGGACGGCCGGGGGCAGTCAAGCCCGGCACGCCTCCCCTCCACCGATCTGGTCGATGTGAAGGTCTGCGCGATCGACGAGATCTGGTCCGGGCTAAAGCTGATGATCCGAAAAGAACGGCGTTGAGCCGAACCCCTATTGCGAACGCCTCGCATTATCGTATATTCCGATCATCATGATCGTTTGCGTCTGTAATGCGATTCGGGAAAGCGACGTGCGGGCCGCCGCGCGCAACGGCGCCTCATGCCCGACCGCGGCCTATCGCGCCCGCGGCTGCAAGCCGCGCTGCGGCCAGTGCTTTTCCTTCGCCCGCGAGATCATCGCCGCCGAAATCGGCGCCGCCTGACGGACCTGTCAGCGCCGCCGACAATGCTTCGCAATTGCGGCTGGAACGCGTTGCGAATGCCTAGCATCAGCACGTAATTTTTCGCAGTTTTCCGCCATTTTTCGGTGCCTTTTCGCATAGTCCCGCGTTATGATGACGGCGGAACAGGAGGCTCCAATGAAGGGCGACGCCAAGGTCATCGAGCTGCTCAACGAGACGCTCCGGAACGAACTCACCGCGATCAACCAATATTGGCTGCACTACCGGATGCTCGACAATTGGGGCGTCCGCCGTCTCGCCGAGTATGAGCGGCACGAATCGATCGACGAGATGAAACATGCCGATTCGCTGGCCGAGCGGATCCTGTTCCTCGAAGGGCTGCCCAATTTGCAGATGCTTGGCCGCCTGCGCGTGGGCGAGACCGTCGAGGAAATTCTGCGCGCCGACCTGGAGCTCGAGCATGAAGCGGTCGAGCAACTGAAAGGCGCGATCGTCCATTGCGAGCAGGTCCGCGATTTCGTCAGCCGCGATCTTTTCCGCTCTATCCTCGCCAGCGAGGAGGACCATGTCGACTTCCTCGAAACCCAGTTCGAGATGATCGAGCGGATGGGCCTGCAGAACTACATTCAGCTGCAATCGAAGCCGGCGGAAGAATAAGGCCGGGCTGGCGAAAAGCCGTCGCGACGCCTAGCCTCGGCGGCTCCGGGAAGTGAAAGCCATTCGCATGCGCAAGCTCGTTACCTTCGCCCTGATTGCCAGCGCCGCCGCCGTCGCCGCGTCCCAGGCCCAAGCCCAGAATGTGCAGGTGGAAGCCGACGGCTCCATCCAGGTCGGTTTCCCGGGCGCGAATTGCTCGGTCTTCTACGACCAGCGGGGCCGCCGGACGGCCGCCCGCCCCGGCTGCAATGCCGGCCATCTCCAGCGCGCGGATGACCTGGTTTCAGCCCGCTTCGGCCCCGGCGGCCCCGGCTACGATCCGATCGGACGGCCAAACGTCTCGATCGACCGCGACGGCCGCGGCCGCGTTGACTTCGTCGAACGGCGCTGCACGGTGCGTTACGACCGGCGCGGCGAGC
>DATINU010000254.1:0-3778 GCA_035473955.1 Allosphingosinicella sp. | reverse complement strand
GCCGACCCTGCCGGCGCGCGTCGACCGCGAGATGCACGACCGCGTCGCCAATACGCGCCTCTACCGCTGGTGGACGGTGCCTGGCCTCACCGCCGACGATCAGGTGCCGCTGCAGGTCGCCGCGCAAGTCTTCGGCGGGCTTGCCAGCTCGCGGCTGGACAATGCCCTGGTCCGCGGCGAGCAGACCGCGGTCCGCGTCGGCACCGATGTGCAGCCCTTCCAGCGGGTCAGCTTCTTCGAGATCGAGGTCGACGTGAAGCCCGGCCAGGATGCGGCCGCCGTCGGCCGCCGGCTCGACGAGCTCTTCGCCGAATATCTGCGCACCGGCCCGACCGACGACGAGGTCCGCCGCACCGTGATGCGCACGCTCTCGCAGCGCGTGCAGGGGCTGGAGCAGGTCGGCGGCTTCGGCGGCAAGGCCGTCGCGCTCGCCGAGGGCATGCTCTATGCCGATGACCCCAATTTCTATCGCACCCGGCTCGAACAATATGCCCGGGTCACGCCGGAGCAGGTCCGCGCCGCGATGCAGCGCTGGCTCAGCCGGCCGGTCTATGCGCTGACCGTCTCGCCGGGCGAGCGCGAGGCCTATGACGAAGCGCCGGGCGTCACCGGCGGCCACAGCGGCGGCGGCGGTGGGGGCGGGGGCGCGTCATCCTCCAGCGCCGACGATACGACCGCGGCAGGCGCGGCGCAGTGCGATCCCTCGCAGTGCACCAATCCGAATCAAGCGCAGGCGCGACCGCGCGAGCCGATGCCGGGCGTGACCGAATCGCCGGCGCTCGACTTTCCGACCACGGAGCGCGCCCGCCTTTCGAACGGCATCCAGGTGATCTACGCGCGCCGCCAGGCGGTGCCGGTGACCCGCATCGCCGTCGAATTCAACGCGGGCATCGCCGCCGATCCGGCCAACAGGGTCGGCACCCAGGCGATGATGCTGAACATGCTCGAAGAGGGCACGACCAGCCTCAATTCGATCCAGCTCGCCGAAGCGCAGGAGCGGCTCGGCGCCACCGTCGCGACCGGGACCACGCTCGACCGCACCTCGGTGACCCTGACCGCGCTGACCCCGAGCCTCGATCCGTCGCTCGCCTTGCTCGCCGACGTGATCCGCAACCCCGCTTTCGCGCCGGCCGAGGTCGAGCGGATCCGGGCCCAGCAGCTCGCCGGCATCGCCGCCGAGATGACGCAGCCGCAGGGGCTCGCGCAGCGCGCTCTGCCCGGCCTGCTTTATGGCTCGGCCCATCCCTATGGAAAGCCGTTCACCGGCAGCGGCGATCCCGCCGTCGTCGGGGCGTTGACCCGGGGCGAGCTGGTCGCTTTCCACCAAAGCTGGATCCGGCCCGACAATGCGACGATCTTCGTCGTCTCGGATGCGCCGCTGAGCCAGATTACGCCGCTCCTCGAGCAGCGTTTCGGCAATTGGCGGCCGCCGGCCCGGGCCCGGGGCGTGAAGCGCTTCACCGCCAGCATCCCGGCGGCGCGGCCGCGGATCGTGCTGATCGACCGCCCGCAATCGCCGCAATCGTTCATCCTTGCCGGCCAGGTGCTCCCGGCCGAGGGTACGCAGGATTTGCTCCTGCTCACCGCCGCCAACGAGGCGCTGGGCGGCAATTTCCTGTCGCGGATTAACATGGAGCTGCGCGAGCGGCGCCACTGGTCCTATGGCGCGCGCGGCGGCGCCACCCTGCTCGAGCATCAGGTGCCCTATATCATCACCGCCCCGGTCCAGTCCGATCAGACCGGCCCTTCGATCGCGGCGGCGATGCAGATGGTGCGCGATTTCCTCACCAGCGACGGCGTGAAGCCGGAGGAGCTGAACCGCATCCAGCTCGGCAACACCCGCCAGTTGGCCGGCCAGTTCGAAACCTCGCCCGCCGTGCTCGGCGCGCTCCGCTCGAACGCCTTGCTTCACCGCCCCGACGATTATTGGGAGACGATCGCGGGCCGCTATCGCGGCATGAACGCCGGCGCGCTGGACACCGCCGCGCGGCGCTACATCAATCCCGCCAATTTCGTCTGGGTCGTGGTCGGCGACGCGGCGCGCATCCGCCCGCAGCTGGAGGCGCTCAACATGCCGATCGAGGTGATGACCGTCGGCGGCGCGCCGACCGTGCCGGCGGCGATTCCCGCGCGCTAGCGAGCACGGGGAGGGCTGCTAGCAACCGTCCCCAAGCAAACGGGTGACGTGGCCCATCTTGCGGCCCTGGCGCGCCTCGGTCTTGCCGTAGAGGTGGAGGTGTGCGCCGGGCTCCGAAAGGAGCGCGCACCAGTCGTCCGCCTCGCTGCCGACGAGGTTTTGCATCTCCACCCGCGGTGCGACCGAGGCAGTATTTCCCAGGGGCAGGCCGCAGATCGCGCGGATATGATTTTCGAATTGCGAAGTGATTGCCCCCTCGATCGTCCAGTGGCCGCTATTGTGCACGCGCGGCGCCATTTCGTTGAACACGGCCACGCCGCCCGCCGCAAAAAATTCCAGCGTCAGCATGCCGACATGGCCGAGCGCATCGGCGACACGGCGGGCCAGCGCCTCGCCCTCGGCGATCGCCTCGTCGAGCCCCGGGCCCGCCGGCACTTCGGAGCGGATCAGGATGCCGTCCTCGTGCCGGTTGCGCGGCGCCTCCCAGACCACGCTCTCGCCGTCGGCGCCGCGGCAGAGGAGGATCGAAAATTCGGCGTCGAAGGCCACGAAGCCTTCGAGAATCGCGGACGCGCCGCGCACCGCTTCCCAGGCGCCCTCCGCCTCTTCCAACGCGTCGATCCGGACCTGGCCCTTGCCGTCATAACCGAAGCGGCGGGTCTTCAGGATGGCGGGCGTGCCGATTTCGGCAAGCGCCGCCTCGAGGCCGGCGAGATCGTCCACCGCCGCATAAGGCGCCGGACGGCCGCCATACCGCTCGACGAAGCGTTTCTCGGCCAGCCGGTCCTGGGCGATTTCCAGCGCCCCCGCCGGTGGATGGAGCGGCGCCC
This sequence comes from Allosphingosinicella sp., assembly GCA_035473955.1. Taxonomy (GTDB): domain Bacteria; phylum Pseudomonadota; class Alphaproteobacteria; order Sphingomonadales; family Sphingomonadaceae; genus Allosphingosinicella. The sequence continues at coordinate 811 of DATINU010000254.1, read as the reverse complement.
CGGTGATCGCGGCCAGCGGCCCGGTCGGGATATTCTCGAACTCGTAGGTGACGACATCGACCTCCTTGGCGAAGCGGGCAAGCGCCGCCGCGTCGTCGAAGGCGCCTTCGGTGAAACGCCAGGCGACCGCCGCGGCGGGCCCCTGCCGGTCGGGCGCATAGACGTGGCAGCGATAGCCGAGCTGCGCCGCCGCCAGCGCCAGCATCCGCCCCAATTGGCCGCCGCCGACGATGCCGATGGTGGAGCCGGGGCCGATGGTGGAGCCTGGGCCGATGGTGGAGCCGGGCGGAAGGATCATTCGGGCGCTTCGGCGACGCCGTCGGTCTGTTGCTGCCGCCAGGCCTGCAGCCGCGCGGCCAACGCCGCGTCCGAGGTCGCGAGGATCGCGGCGGCGAGCAGCCCGGCATTGGCCGCGCCGGCCTTGCCGATCGCCAGCGTTCCCACCGGCACGCCGGCCGGCATCTGCGCGATCGAAAGCAGGCTGTCGAGCCCGGCCAGCGTCTTGCTTTCCACGGGCACGCCCAGCACCGGCAAATGCGTCATCGAGGCGGCCATGCCGGGGAGATGGGCGGCGCCGCCCGCCCCGGCGACGATCACCTTCAGCCCCCTCGCCGCGGCCGCTTTCGCATAATCGTAGAGCCGGTCGGGGGTCCGGTGCGCGGAGACCACCTTGGCATGCGCCTGGGCTCCGATCCGGTCAAGGTGATGGAGGGCACCCGCGCCCACGCCGCCTACGGCGAGACGGTGGTGTATGAGCGCCACCGCCACCGGTATGAGGTCAACAACACCATCCGCCCGCAGCTGGTGGCCA
>DATINU010000253.1:0-2878 GCA_035473955.1 Allosphingosinicella sp. | reverse complement strand
CACGTGCAGATGCGAGAGCGGTGATCCCTTGTAGCCGAACACGTACTTGTTGAGAAGCGCCGTAAGATCGGCGCCGGTGAGCCCCACCTCCGCGCGCTCCAGCGTGAGGATGAATGACTGTTTGTCGTCGAACACCACCGGGCCGCCCGCCTTCGCAGCGCCGCCTCGTTGGCGCCGCCATGGGCGGGCCCCCAGAGGCAGGCGATGCCGGCCGCGATGCAGGCGAACGGGTTGGCGCCCGAGGAGCCGGCGAGGCGGACGGTCGAGGTCGAGGCGTTCTGCTCGTGATCGGCGTGAAGGATGAAAATCCGCCGCATCGCATTCTCGATGATCGGGTTCACTTCATAGGGCTCGGCCGGAACGCCGAAGGTCATGCGCAGGAAATTGCCGGTGTAGGAGAGGCTGTTCTGGGGATACATGAACGGCTGGCCGAGCGTGTATTTGTAAGCCATGGCGGCGATAGTCGGCATCTTGGCGATCAGCCGGTGGCTGGCGATCATTCTTTGCTTGGGATCGGTGATGTCCGTCGAATCGTGGTAGAAGGCCGAGAGCGCGCCGACCACGCCGCACATCACCGCCATCGGGTGCGCGTCTCGGCGGAAGCCGCGGTAAAAGGTGGCCAGCTGCTCGTGCAGCATGGTGTGGCGGCTGATCGTGTAGGTGAAATCGGCCAGCTCGTCTCCGCTCGGCAGCTCGCCGTTCAGCAGCAGGTAGCAGACTTCCATGAAGGTCGATTGCTCGGCGAGCTGGTCGATCGGGTAGCCGCGATGCAGAAGGATGCCCGCATCGCCGTCGATATAGGTGATCTGCGACTGGCAGGACGCGGTCGAGGTGAAGCCGGGGTCGTAGGTAAAGGCGCCGGTCTCGGCGTAAAGCTTGCGGATGTCGATCACGTCGGGTCCGACCGAGCCCGAGCGAAGCTCGTAATCGTGCGTGTTGCCGGCGATCGAGAGCGTGGCTTTGTCTGCCATCGTCTTATTCCTTCCCGTTCATTGCGTCGGCCACCCGGGCGAGGCTTTCCTCGCGCCCCAGCAGCGCCAGCACGTCGAAAATCCCGGGCGACGTCGCCCGCCCGGTCAGCGCCGCCCGCAAGGGCTGCGCCACCTGGCCAAGCTTGACGCCCAGGGCCTCGGCAACCTCCCGCACGGCCTGCTCCGTCGCGTCCTCGGTCCAGTCCGCCAGTGCGGAAAGATCGTGATGGACGTGCGCGAGCACATTCCGTGCGCCGTCATCTAGCAGGGACGCGGCCTTCTCGTCCATGTCGAGCGGCACCGTCTTGAACAGGAAGGCGGCGGCCTCGGCCAGCTCGTTCACATCCTTCGCCCGCGGGGTCAGCACCGGCATCGCCTTGGCGAGCAATACCTCGTCCGCCCCCGGGATTTTCGGGGCCACGAGAGCGGCGAGCCGCGCGGGATCGGCCTCGCGCAGATAATGGCCGTTGAGATTTTCGAGCTTCTTGAGGTCGAAGCGCGACGGGGAGCGGCCGACATGGTCCAGGCCGAACCATTTCACGGCCTCGTCGCGGCTGATGATCTCGTCGTCGCCATGGCCCCAGCCGAGCCGCAGCAGATAGTTGAACAGCGCTTCCGGGAGCATGCCGAGCTCGTCGCGATAGGTGTCGACGCCAAGCGCGCCGTGGCGCTTGGAAAGCTTGGCCCCGTCCGCGCCGTGGATCAGCGGCACGTGCGCGTAGACGGGTTCGCGCCAGCCCATCGCCCGGATGATCGCGAGCTGGCGGAACGCGTTGTTCAGATGATCGTCGCCGCGGATGATATGGGTGATCCCCATGTCGTGATCGTCGACCACCACCGCCAGCATGTAGGTCGGCGAGCCGTCCGAACGGAGCAGCACGAAATCGTCGAGCTCGCTGTTCCGGACGATGACCTGGCCCTGGACCTGATCCTCGATGACGGTTTCGCCCGCCTGCGGCGCCTTGAGGCGCACCACATAGGGCGCGTCCGGCCCCGGCTGCTCGCGGCTGCCATCGCGCCAGGGGCTGACGATCCGCAGCGGCCGCCGCTCGGCCTGCGCCGCTTCGCGCTGCGCGGCCAGCTCCTCGCTCGTCATCCAGCATTTGTAGGCGTGGCCCGAGGCGAGCAGCTCGTGCGCGACGGTTGCGTGACGGTTCGCGAATTCGGACTGGAACCAGGCCTCGCCGTCCCAGTCGAGCCCGAGCCATTTCATCCCGTCGAGGATCGCGGCGATCGCCTCCCGCGTCGAGCGCGCCTTGTCGGTATCCTCGATGCGCAGCACGAACTTGCCGCCGTGATGGCGGGCATAGAGCCAATTGAACAGCGCCGTTCGCGCCCCGCCGATGTGGAGGAAGCCCGTGGGCGACGGCGCGAAGCGGGTAACGACCTTGCCGGGCTCTGGGCTTGCGCTCACGCGGGCTTTCTCCAAGGATGACGGGCCATGGCGACCCGGGACGCGAGCGCCCCTAGCATAGCGGACGCGCCGCGACCAAGCGGCGCGGTCCGGGCCCTCGCGTGCCTCTCGCAGCGCCTCGAAATTCTGGCCGAGGCGGAGCGCGACCAGCTGCCGCTCTGGCTCCCGGTCGCGTTGCTCCTCGGCGTCGGCGCCTGGTTCGCCTTGCCCGACGAAAAGGCCTGGATTGCCTTCCTGCTGCTTGCCGGCACGGCCGCGCTCGCCAGCCTCGCCGTGGCGCCGGGGACGCGCTGGGGGCGGGCGCTGCTCATTTTCTCGCTTACCGCCGCGCTCGGCTGCGGCCTGATCTGGTGGAAGGCGGAAAGCGCCGCCGCGCCGAGACTGGAGCGGGCGCGGATGATGGCGCTGAGCGCCGAGGTGGAGAGCATCCAGCCGCTCGCCGCCGAACAAAGCGTGCGCCTCGTCGTCCGGCCGATTGGCGAGGGTCTGCCGC
>DATINU010000252.1:0-1597 GCA_035473955.1 Allosphingosinicella sp. | reverse complement strand
CTCATCCTCACTCATGCCCTTCTTGAAGCTCTTGAGGCCCTTCGCGACGTCGCCCATCATGTCGGAAAAGCGGCCCTTCCCGAACAGGAGCAGAATGACGAGGCCGACAATCAGCCAATGCCAGATGCTGAAACCACCCATTTAAAATCTCCCAGTGCCGAAGGGGAATCTAGGCCTCCTCGGCGTCAGTTTCCAGTTCAACCTCGTCGGCCCCCTCGTCGAGACCCTCGAGGCCGAGCTCGACGATCTGGAAAAGAGCTGGAAGGCGACCAACGACACGATCATGCGCGAGCATCCCAATCCGGCGCCCGAAAAGGACTGGGCGGAGCCGGTGCCGGCGCTCGAGGGTGAGGCCGCCCCCGATGGACCGCCGCCCGCCCCGGCGCCTGCCTCGCCGAAAGCGGGGCGGCCAAAGCCGCCGCCGCGCCGGCGCAGCGCCCCGCCAATCCCGGCCGGGCCGACCGTTCCGCCCCCGGACGACGGGCAATGACCGATCTCGATCGCACCTTGCCCGCCGAAGAGACGGACGATCTCGACAAGAGCAAGGCGCCACTGCTCGACCACCTGATCGAACTGCGCCGACGGCTGTTGTGGAGCTTTCTCGCCCTCGCGCTGGCGTTCGGCCTGTGCCTCTATTTCGTGGATCAGATTCTGGCGGTGCTGGTCCAGCCCTTGCTGGCGGCCGGGCAGCGCCAGCTGATCGCGGTCGCGGTGTTCGAGCAATTCTTCGTCCGCATCAAGGTCGCCTTTTTCGGCGCGTTGATGATCTCGTTCCCGGTCCTCGCCAGCCAGATCTGGCTGTTCGTCGCGCCCGGCCTCTACCGCAAGGAGCGCCGGGCCTTCCTGCCCTTCCTGGTCCTGACGCCCTTCCTGTTCGCGGCGGGTGCGAGCCTTGCCTATTTCGTTGCGATGCCGCTCGCGCTTAACTATCTGCTCGGCTTCGCGGGCAATATCGGCGGGGTGGAGCAGACGTCGCTGCCCGGGATCAGCAATTATCTCGATTTCTGGACCCGCTTCATCTTCGGCTTCGGCGTCGCCTTCCTGCTGCCGGTGCTGCTCATGCTGCTCGAGCGGGCCGGCCTCGTCACCCGCCAGCAGCTGAAGCGGGGCCGCCGTTACGCGATCGTGGTCGCGTTCATCGTCGCGGCGGTGCTGACTCCGCCCGACGTTATTTCCCAATTGCTGCTCGCGGTGCCGCTGGTGGTCCTCTACGAAGTCTCGCTGATCGCGATCTGGTTCACCGAGCGCAAACGCGTCAAGGCCGCCGCGGGGGCACCGACGGCATAACCGCCGTTGCGCTCCGGCCGCCGCTGGCATAGCCTCCATTTGCTGCGCGATCTTGCTGGGGAGGTTCGGCCATGGCCAACCGCTTGTTGACTCGCGCCGCCTTGCTCTCGCTGGCGATCGCCGCGCTGCCGCTCACCGCTTATGCCGCCGCCGAACCCGCGGCGAAGAACAGCGATTATCACACCAAGCGGACCTGCAAGGTGACCCGCGCAACGGGCAGCCGGCTCGGCGGGGTCCGCCGCTGCCGCACCCAGGCCGAGATCGATCAGGCGCGGCAGGAGGACCGGCAAGTGGTCGAACGGATCCAGTC
>DATINU010000251.1:0-1591 GCA_035473955.1 Allosphingosinicella sp. | reverse complement strand
AGACCTGGGACGACGTCTGGGCCGCGGCCCGCAAGATCAAGGCGAGCGGCGCCGCCCCCTGCGGCGTGACCTCGGCCTGGCTGACCTGGATCCATCTCGAGAATTTCGCCGCCTGGAACAACCTGCAATACGCGACCAACGAGAACGGCCTCGCCGGCCCCGACATGGAGCTCAAGATCAACACGCCGATCTTCGTGAAGCACATGCAGGACATCGCCGACCTCGCCAAGGAAGGCGTGTTCAAATATGGCGGGCGCACCTCGGAGGCGAAGCCGATGTTCCTTTCCGGTGAGTGCGGCATCTATAACGATTCCTCGGGCGGTCTCGGCGATGTCATCAAGTCCGGCATCAATTACGGCACCGGGCCGCTTCCCTACGAGCCGACAGCCCCCGGCGCGCCACAGAACACGATCCCCGGCGGCGCCAGCCTCTGGGTTTTCGCCGGGCATACCGACGCGGAATACAAGGGCGTCGCGGCGTTCTTCGAATTCCTGTCGCGCACCGACATCCAGGCACGCCTGCACCAGGTTTCCGGCTACCTCCCGGCGACGATGGCGGCCTATGAGGAGACGAAGAAGTCGGGCTTCTACGAGAAGAATCCCGGCCGCGAGCAGCCGATTATCCAGATGATGGGCAAGGCGCCGACCGAGAATTCAAAGGGCGTGCGAGCCCTGAACCTGCCGCAGCTTCGCGACATCCAGAACGAGGAGTTCGAGGCGATGCTGGCGGGCCAGGAGACCGCGCAGCAGGCGCTCGACAACGCCGTGAAACGCGGCAACGAGGCCATCAAGCAGGCGTTGCTGAACCAGTAGGCCAGGCCGGCGGTGACGCCGGCCGATAACATGCCGCGCCTCTCCCTAGGGAGAGGCGCCCGCCCACAGATCCGACGACGCCTCGTGAACTCAGCCATCTTCCCCAACAAGATTCTCCCCTACGTTCTGCTCCTGCCGCAGATCGTCATAACGGTCGTCTTCTTCTTCTGGCCCGCGAGCCAGGCGCTCCGCCAATCGCTTCTGCGGGAAGACCCCTTCGGGCTCAGGTCGCGCTTCGTCGGGCTCGACAATTTCCGTCAGGTCTTCGCCGACCCGAGCTATCTCCACGCCTTCCGCGTGACGATCGTCTTCAGCGTCGCGACGGCGCTTCTCGCGATGGGCATCGCGCTTTTCCTCGCGGCGATGGCGGAGCAGGTCGTGCGCGGGCGAGGCTTCTACCGCACGCTTCTGATCTGGCCCTACGCCGTCGCCCCGGCGGTCGCCGGCATGTTGTGGCTGTTCCTGTTCAACCCGGCGATGGGGACCCTCGCCTACCTTCTCCGCGATGCGGGGATCGGGTGGGATCCGCTGCTCAACGGCTCGCATGCGATGATGCTCGTCGTCGGCGCCGCCGCGTGGAAGCAGACCAGCTACAATTTCCTGTTCTTCGTCGCCGGCCTGCAAGCGATCCCGCGCTCGCTGATTGAGGCGGCAGCGATCGACGGTGCGGGTCCGTTGCGGCGCTTCCGCTCTATCGTCTTCCCGCTGCTCGCGCCGACGACATTCTTCCTGCTCGTCGTCAACACCGTCTATGCCTTCTTCGATACGTTCGGCATCAT
>DATINU010000250.1:0-1794 GCA_035473955.1 Allosphingosinicella sp. | reverse complement strand
GGCGAAACGGCTCGTCTCGGCCGCGGAGACGCGGGTCGAGGCGCCGGACAGGCTCGCTTACTGGATCGGCGCTCCCGAGGCCGTGGATCGCATCCTGCTGCATGGCGCACCCGAATCGGCGCTCGAGGCGCTCGCGGACTGGCAGCGGCCGCATTTGCCCGTCGGCGGCGGCCAGTTGGTCGCGCGCGGGCTTCCGGAGGGGCCGATCGTCGCGGCAACCCTGCAGGCGATCGAGCGGGAATGGGTGGAGAGCGGCTTCCCGAAGGATATCGAGGCGGCGGTCGCCCGCCACGTCGCTCAGGCGTTGCGGTCGAGCCAATAGGTCAAGGCGTCGTCGCCGGCCATCGGTTCGGCCCAGTAGAAGCCTTGCCCGTACGTACAGCCCAGATCGGCCAGCATCTCCGCCAGCTCTGGCGAATCGATGCCCTCGGCGGTCGTCGCCATACCGAGCGCGCGGGAGAGCGACAGGATGGCACGAACGATCGCGGTGGAATCGCCGTCGGCGAGCATCTGGCCGATGAAGCTCTGATCGATCTTCAGCACGTCGATCGGCAGACGCTGGAGCAATTCCAGCGAAGTATAGCCGGTCCCGAAATCGTCCATCGCGATGCGGACGTCGAAGCGCTTCAGCGCGTTCAGCGCCTTGGCCGCCCCGGCAGGATCCTGGATGATGGCGCTTTCGGTGATCTCGAGCGTCAGCCGGCCGCCGTCGATGCCGCTGGCGGACAGCGCACGGGAAACCGCGGCGGCGATGTCGTCGCGGCTGATCTGGATCGGTGAAAGGTTGACGCTGATCCCGATCGGCAGCGAGACGCCGGTCTTGCGGTCCCATTCGGAAAGGGTGCGGGTCGCCGTCTCCAGCGCCCAGCGTCCCAATTGCACGATCAGACCCGATTCCTCGGCGACGGGGATGAACTCACCGGGCTCGATCACCTGGCCGTCATCGTCGGTCCAGCGTGAGAGCGCCTCGAAGCCGGCGACGTTGCCGGTCTTGAGGTCGATCAGCGGGTGATAGGCCAGGGTCAGGCGGTCGCTCTCGATCGCGACGCGAAGCTCGGTCTCCATCGAGAAGCGGCGGCGCACGGCCTGCGCATGGGTGGGCTCGTAGACTTGGGTGGTGCCGACCTGCTTGGCCTTCTTGAGCGCGAACTGGGCGTTGCGGAACACCTCGTCGGCGCTGGTCACGCCCTGATTGAGGATCGCGCAGCCGATCGCGCAATCGACCCGGATTTCGAGATCGGAGAGGCGGAACGGCAGGGTCAGCACGGCCTTGATGCGCTCGGCGGCGCGAAGCGCATCGCCGGCACCGCGGTCGAGGCGGAGGAGGATACCGAATTCGTCGCCCGAGGTGCGGGCCAGCACGTCGGTCGGTCGAAGCGCCGAGACGAGGCGGCGGGCGAAGGTGATCAGCAGTTCGTCGCCGGCGATCGTGCCCATGCACTCGTTGACCCGGCTGAACCGGGTCATGTCGAGCGCGAGCACGGCGTGGTGTCCCTCGCGGAAATTGGGGTCGGCGAGGACCTGGTCCACCTTCTCGTTGAAGGCGAAGCGGTTGGGCAGGCCGGTCAGGCTGTCGCGCAGCATTTCGGAGCGCAGGCTGCGCTCGGTCTCGACCTGGGCGGTCTTGTCGATCAGCGAGATCAGGCAGCGCAGGGGCTGGCCGGGAAGGATGGTGAGACGGGCAAAGCGGACGGTGAAGTGGCGGCCGCCGATCGGGCGTCCGTCGGCGGTGTCGAACTGGAAGGCCGGATCCTCCTTTTTCAGGAAGGCGTTGAGCCGGACGCCGATCGGACC
>DATINU010000249.1:0-3037 GCA_035473955.1 Allosphingosinicella sp. | reverse complement strand
GGGCGCATCCTGCTGGACGAGCTTTGTGTACCGCGCGGCGATCCACTGCCGGCGGTTCTGCTCGAAATGACTCACGGCGCGCGCTGTCACCCGCTGTGCCTTATCCGCCACATTCTCATTGGCAGGGCGCTGGCGCGCCGTTTCGCGCGCCGGACGATCCGCGCGAGCTGCGAATTGAGGTTTGAGATTTGCAGCCATGGTCAGAGCGCACCGTTATGGAGGTCGCGCACATCGGCGAGCTGATCCTTCCACGGATCGACCGTGAAGAAGGGCACGCTGTCCGCGACCACGAGGCGCGGCATCGTCGATAGCTTCAATATCTGCCGCTCATTGCCGAGGCCGATTATGTCCTCGCTTTGCAGGACCGGGCGCTTGGCTTCGCCGAGATTGGCGGCGGCCGTTTCGACCGCGCCGCCACTATGGCTGACCCCGCGCATCAGCACTGTCTCGTTCCCCGACCAGAGCTGAATGTCGCGGATAAGCTCCGGCTCCTGGACATTCTTGAGCGTCATCATCGCGGCTTGGTCCTCGAATTCCTTCACGGCTTCGCGCGCCCAGCGGCCTTCCATGGAAAAGCGCCCTTGGGCAAAGAACCAGAGCTGGATGCCCTTGCCGCGATAGAGGCGCAGCGCTTTCATGATCGCGGGAGCCGGAGGCAACTGCGGGAACTCATCCAGCAGGAATGTCGTGCGCACAGGCCCCGCCTGCTTGGCGATCGTCTCAATAGCATAGTTGAGGATTAGGCTGATCCACGGCGCCGCCACGCCAAGCTTTTCGGCCGGCAGCATGAGATAAACCGTGTGCGGCTCGCGCTTCAGGCGCGCGAAATCAAATTCGTGCACAGACGTCGCGGCATCGAGCGCCTTACCGGGCTCGAAGGCATCCAGTGCCTCGATTGCATCGGCCTTGTACGCCTCGAACTGCTTTGGCGCTTTCGCGTGAACGCGCTCAAACGCACCGGACTTCCGCTCGATAGCCTCCAGCCCGCATGTCGACATCATGGCAAAGGCCGTGTCCACTTGCCCGCCGTTCGCATTCACGAAGCGCCACACCCCGGCCAGATTGCACAGCTCCGGCTCGAAATGCGCCAGATACTCCATCCGCAGCGACAGCAGCCGCAGAGCGCCCTTGCGCACCCAAGCCTCGTCGGCCTGCTTGAGCGGGGGCGGCAGGAGGATCTGGGCGATCTCGCTGGCTTCCGTGTCGATGCGCTCGCCGCGCTGCACCGTATCGACGAGGATTTGCAGCGGATTGATCGCCGTGTTCGGCAGTCCCCGCAGCCCGAACGGATTGAGATAGACGACCGGAAGCCCGAGCGTGTCGGCGCGGTGCCGCGCCGAGGCGTAGGCATTCTCGCCGTCCTTCACATCGACAATGATGAGGCTCCGGTCGCGGACATGGGCCATGTTCGGCAGCAACAGGTCGCGGCCCTTGCCGCCGCCTGTGCGCAGATAGGTGACGAGCGGTCCGTCGCCATTGAAGAACAGCAGCCGGCCGGCGAACCCACCGACGAACAACCCGCGCCCGTCGAGAAGGCCAGCGCGCTCAATGTCGCCAAGATCAGCCAGCCGACCGTCGCCCAGAAGTCCTGTCGGCCTGGCGCGTTCGATGGCTGACTCCATGTCGCGCGCACGGTCGCGGGCGCGGGCCGCGAAGTCTGCTTCGACCGTCTGGCGGTGCAGAGCCATGAAGCTCTGCATCCCGCGCATGAAGCCGCCTCGAGCCATCTTAGCGCGCCCCGCTCGCAGGCTCGGGGCCGAGGCGGGGCGGCGGCGGAATCGTGATCGGACGCACGGCCTCGATTTCGCGCCGAAGCTCCGCGACGGACGCGAGGCCCGTGTCCCAGCCCTCGACCGAGATCGTCACGCCCTGCGTGGCCGCGTTCGTCAGTTCGCGCGAGAGCTGGTTACTGATATTGCCCGCATAGGCCATCGCGCCGTCGCCGCTGCCCGCATCGACGAGATTAGCGATGCGGCCGAACAGCCGGGCCATGTTGACCACCGCCATGTCCGTGTTCTGCATAGACTGGGCCTGGGCCATGCGCGCGGCGACATATTGGCTCTGGATGCGGGCCGTCGCTTCAGCCAGCATCCGGCCCCGGTCGAATGTCGCCTGATAGCGAGCGATGACGCTCTGGTTGATCGCCCGGAATTGCTCGCTCTGCTGCGCGACACGCACCCGCACCTCCGATGCCCAGTCTTCATAGCGCGCCTGCTGCGTCAGCTCGGCGGACTTTACCGCCGACTGTACGCGGGCTTCATACGTCCCCATCAAAGTCGAGGGTTTAAGCGCGGGCGGGGCCAAGGCTTCCGCCCCGAAGAACAATCCGGCCGCCGTCAGGAAAGTCGCACCCGTTTTGAGGATGCTGGGGACAAAGCGGCGGCGCGGACGCGGATAGCGACCCGCAGATTCCTGTGCCGGCTGCGCCTGCGGCGCGGGCGCGTCGACTTGCACCGGCGCGTCGCCGGCATAGTTCATCGAATACATCTCAATATCTCCTGAGGCCCAGACCGCACGAGGCGCGGACTGGCCGGTCGATTGGGGAAGCGCTGCCGGGGCCTATTGCCCGCGGCGCGACTTGTGACGCTGGCGCGCCCGCCGGAATGCGCTTGCTGGAAACCATCCGCGCAGGAACCGGCGGAACAGCGTCAGATTGCCGTCCGCCATCGGGCGGTCGCCAAACAGATCGATGCGCAGATACTGGTGTTCGCCAGCATAGCGCAGCTCGACGCCCTCAGGCAGCTCGAAGAAGGTCACGCTTTCCCGGCGGCGCTCCGTATTCTCGACGCAATACTCGATGCAGAGCGCGAGATAGATGAGCTTGAGCCTTTGAAGCACGCGCCGCTGCGCCCGCTGACGCGGCGGCTCCTTCGTCACGCGGAAAAAGTCGCTCAGCCAGCGGAACGAGCCGTCATTGTTGAAGGCGTGATCGATCGCTTCGTCGTCCAGCTCGAAGACCCGTCCGTCCTCGTCAAGAATCTCGCCCTCGAAACCGTAAATGCGGTCCGCCATCCAGTCGGGAATCTGCCGCCGCGAC
>DATINU010000248.1:0-3046 GCA_035473955.1 Allosphingosinicella sp. | reverse complement strand
CTCCAGCAACACCGAGACCACCGCCGCCCATGCCTTCGTCTCGCGCCAGGGCGTCTGCCGCGATTACGCCCATCTGCTCGCCAGCTTCGCCCGCGCCGCCAGCATCCCCGCCCGGCTCGTTTCCGCCTACGCCTGGCAGCTGACGCCGCCCGATTTCCACGCGGTGGTCGAGGTCTGGCTGGACGGCGCCTGGCAGCTCGCCGACCCGACCGGCCTCGCCCCGATCGAGGGCCTGGCCCGGATCGCCGTCGGCCGCGACGCCACCGACATCGCCTTCATGACCATCTTCGGCGAAGCGCAGATGCGCAGCCAGAGCGTGCAGGTGACCCGGAGCGAACCCGGCCAAAGTTGACGAAGTTGACGCCTGCCGAGGTGCTGCTCCGCTGCGCGCCTCGCTCCGGCGCGAATGTTCCCAATGTTCGCACTGGCCATGGGACCCGGCCGTTCGCGCCGCCGCTTCGCGACCGGCGGAGGTTTCGATGTTTCGGCTTCCGTGGGGAGAAAAACCCGCACCTTTCGTGCGCTTGCGGCAAGAGGAACGGGGACGAGCGCGCGATATCCATCCGCGAGGATGAAGCAGAGCAAATCCTACATTGAAAGGCTCAGCCTGAACGCGGTGGGCAACCAGTTCCTCAGCTGGGGCCGGGGCCGCCTTCGGGCCCGGCGACGGCAGGGCGCCGCCGGCGCAGGATGAGCACGATACCGATCAACGCGACCAGCCCGGTTGCGCCGTACAGCATCATCGCCACCATCTCATCCTGATCGTTGCGATCGCCATCGCGGTTGTAAATGTTCTCGCAAATCTCCCGATCGCTGTCCGTCATCGGGCGACCGGCGTCCCGCAGCGCCCGGCAATAGGCATTTTCGCTCTCCAGAGCGTCCTGAGAGGCCTGGTAGCGCCCGTCGGTATAGCGCTTCGTTCCCACCCCCATCGCGGCCACGAGCACGATCAATATGATGAAACCGAATAGTCTGCCCATCTTCCCCCCCCATCAAACGCCGAGACGTGGACTACTTACGCCATCCCCCGAATCGCGTTGCTCAATCCTAACAGGCCGCGCAGGTCTTGGAAGGCCCACGCGATTGAACACCACACGTTGCGCCGGTGGCAGGCCGAGCCTAGAGCCCGCTGATGCTCGACGCCCAGAATGCCGTTGCGGCTCCGGCCGCCATCCGCCGCGAGGATTATCGTCCGCCCGACTGGCTCGTTCCCGAAGTCTCGCTGGAATTCGAACTGGATGCCGAACGGACGATCGTGCGCGCGCGGCTCGAGGTCGAGCGCAACGGCGCCCACGACCGGCCGCTCAGGCTGGACCGGGACGGGCCGGCGCCCACGTCGCTGCTGGTTGACGGCGCGGCGGGCGAGATCGTGCTGGAAGACGAGGCGATCGTCGTCGTGCTGACCGGTGACAGGCACGTGATCGAGACGGTCACCGAGATCGCGCCGCGCAAGAACACCAAGCTGATGGGGCTCTACGAATCCGGCGGCATCCTGTGCACGCAATGCGAGGCCGAGGGCTTCCGGCGGATCACGCCTTTCCCCGACCGGCCCGACGTCCTCAGCCGCTACCAGGTGCGGATCGTCGCCGACGAGAAGCTCTATCCGGTGCTGCTTTCGAACGGCGATCCGGCCGGCGGCGGCACCCTGCCGGACGGCAAGCATATGGCGGAATGGCGCGATCCCTTCCCCAAGCCCTGCTACCTCTTCGCCCTGGTCGCGGGCCAGCTCGCCGTCAATCGCGACAGCTTCGTCACCGCTTCGGGCAAGACTGTCGAACTCGGCATCTGGGTGCGCGAGACGGATCTGCCGCGCACCGACCACGCCATGGCGAGCCTCAAGGCGGCGATGGCCTGGGACGAGGCGAGCTATGGCCGCGAATATGACCTTGCCGTGTTCAACATCGTCGCCGTCTCCGATTTCAACTTCGGGGCGATGGAGAATAAGGGCCTCAACATCTTCAACTGGCGCTACATCCTGGTCGATCGCGAAACCGCGACCGACGCCGATTACGACGCCGTCGCCGCCGTGGTCGCGCACGAATATTTCCACAATTGGTCGGGCAACCGCGTGACCTGCCGGGACTGGTTCCAGCTCTCCCTGAAGGAAGGCTTCACCGTGTTCCGCGACCAGAGCTTCTCGGCCGACATGGGCTCGCCGCCGGTGAAGAGAATCGAGGACGTGCGGGCGCTCCGCGCCGCGCAATTCCCCGAGGATGCGGGGCCGCTCGCCCATCCGGTGCGCCCCGACGCCTATATCGAAATCTCCAATTTCTACACGGCGACCGTCTATTCGAAGGGCGCCGAGCTGATCCGGATGATGAAGACCATCCTCGGCCCCGAGAAATTCCGCGCCGGCACCGATCTCTATTTCGACCGGCACGACGGCGAGGCGGTGACTTGCGAGGATTTCGTCTGCGCGATGGAGGAGGCGAGCGGGATCGACCTGGCTCCGTTCCGCGCCTGGTACGGCCAGGCGGGGACGCCGCGCGTGAAGGCTTCGCTCCGCGTGGATGGAGGGCGCGCGGTGCTGACGCTCGAGCAGAGCACGCCGCCGACGCCGGGGCAGCCGTCGAAAAAGCCGCTGCCGATCCCGCTGAAGCTTGCCTTGTTCGGTGCCGAAAGCGGCGCCAAGCTCGCCGAACAGACCGCCATTCTCGACCGGGCGGCGCAGGAGATCGCATTCGACGGGCTCGGCGAACGCCCGGTGCTCTCGCTGAACCGCGATTTCTCGGCGCCGATCGTGGTCGAGACCGACCGCGGGCCGGAGGCGCTCGCCTTCCTCTCGGCGCACGACGACAATCCCTTCGCCCGCTACGAGGCGATGCAGCAATTGATGCTGGGCACTTTGCTCGGCGCGATCCGGACGGGCGAGGAGCAGCACGGGCCGGTGATCGAAGCGGTGCGGCAGACCTTGACCGATCGGGCGCTCGACCAGGCCTTCATCGCCGAGGCGGTACTGGTCCCGACCGAGGCCTTCGTCGGCGATCAGATGGATGAGGTCGATCCCGAGGCGATCCACGCCGCGCGAGAGAGCCTGCGCGCCAGG
>DATINU010000247.1:0-12371 GCA_035473955.1 Allosphingosinicella sp. | reverse complement strand
ATCACCTTCTCCGAGAGGGTGGAGAACCAGGCCAGAGCGTGGCGGACCGAGCGGGCGGTGGCCTGGCTGATATGTTCGCCGGCGATCTTCACCGCGAGCGGCTCGGGGCGGAGGCGGGCGCCGTGGCAGGTCTCGCATGGGGCGGCGCTTTGGTACTTGCTCAGCTCCTCGCGCATCCAGGCGGATTCGGTCTGGAGCAGGCGGCGGTTGAGATTGCCGATCACGCCGTCGAACGCCTTCTTCACCTCGTAGGACTTGCGGCCGTCGACGAAGCGCAAGGTGACCGGGCGGCCCTTGGTGCCGTTCAGGATGATCTCGTGGATCTCCTCGGGCAGGTCCTGCCAGGGCGTCTCCAGTTCGAAGCCGAATTCGCGCGCCAATGAACCGAGCACCTGCATGTAATAGGGGCTGGGCGGGTTGGAGCGGGCCCAGGGGACCACGGCGCCCTTCTTGATCGAAAGCGCGTGGTTGGGGACGATCAGTTCGGGGTCGAAAAGCTGCTTCTCGCCGAGCCCGTCGCAGCCCGGGCAGGCGCCCTGCGGGGCGTTGAAGCTGAACAGGCGCGGCTCGATCTCGGCGATGGTGAAGCCCGAGACCGGGCAGGCGAACTTCTCGGAGAAGGTGATCCGGCCCTCGGGGGCATGGGTGGAGAGGACCTGGCGCTCGTGCGCTTCCTCCAGCGCCGCGGCGACGCCGGTGCGCTCCGCGCCCTCCGGTGATGTGGGCGCGTCGGCCGGATCGAGATAGACGAGGCCGTCGGCGAGCTTCAGCGCCTGTTCGAGCGAATCCGCGAGGCGGGTCTCGATGCCGGGCTTCACGATCAGCCGGTCGACCACCACTTCGAGGTCGTGCTTGTATTTCTTGTCGAGCGCGGGGGCGTCCTCGATCTCGTAGAATTGGCCGTCGATGCGGACGCGGGTGAAGCCGGCCTTCTGCCATTCGGCCAGTTCCTTGCGATACTCGCCCTTGCGGCCGCGCACGACCGGGGCGAGCAGGAAGAGCCGCGTCCCTTCGGGCAGCGCCATGGTGCGATCGACCATCTGGCTGACCGTCTGCGCGGCGATCGGAAGGCCGGTGGCGGGCGAATAGGGCACGCCGACGCGGGCCCAGAGCAGCCGCATATAATCGTAGATCTCGGTGACCGTGGCGACCGTCGAGCGCGGGTTGCGCGAAGTCGTCTTCTGCTCGATCGAAATGGCCGGCGAAAGGCCCTCGATATGATCGACGTCGGGCTTCTGCATCATCTCGAGGAACTGGCGCGCATAGGCGCTGAGCGACTCGACGTAGCGCCGCTGCCCTTCCGCATAGATGGTGTCGAAGGCGAGGCTCGACTTGCCCGAGCCGGAGAGGCCGGTGATCACGGTCAGCGTCTCGCGCGGGATATCGACGTCGATATCCTTGAGATTGTGCTCGCGCGCGCCGCGGACGGAAATGTGAGTCAGCATCGGATGGCCGTTCCAGATTTGTTCTGTTGTTAATCGGGGTCGCGTTGGGCGTCAACGCGGGTCGTGGCGAGATGGGGACGCGGTGGCATTGGGGCAAGCGGAAAGAAAGTTTCGGAGGCGTGACGGGCGTCACGCGGGAAAGCCACCGAGCCGGCCAAAATTGGCCTCTCAGAACAGGGAGGTAAACATGGCCAGGATCTGCATTGAAGCCACCCCTAGCGACGATCTGCGGCGCTACGAATTGCGCATCGATGAAAAGGATCGCGACTTCGTTGGCGCCAATAACAAGGGTTGCATCAACATCGACGGCGACTGCGGCGACGGCTCGACGCACTACATTTATTATGTGCTGGTCGGGCAAGTGGGCGCGACGCTCGGTCTCAAGATATTCTGCGACGGCACCTTGAAGGTCGACATTCCGCTCGAAGTCTATCCGCCGGGGCCGCTTCAGAGCGGCGACGTGGAGTTCGAGCTGTGAGCGCGCGGCTGAAAGCAGCGATGCTTGTCCCCTTAGCCGGCCTCGCCGGACTTAGCGCGCCGGCATCGGCGCAGGAGACCGGCGCAACCGTACCCGTGCAGCGCGAGGCCGACACTCCGGCCGACCGGTTTGGGTTCATCGACGGGGCGCAATTGCAGGTCACGTCCGGGACAGATGAGGACAATCTGACGTTCCGGATCGCCCTTCCCGCCAGCCCGTCGATGGCGAGCCGATTCTCGCTGACGCTGGCGACACCGCTACAGGGCGATGAGGAGGCGATGCCGGCCTCGCTGGATGCCTTGGCCAATGGTACGAGAGCGACCCTCAGTTGGGGCTATTTCGACGTTCGCGTTATTCGCCCCGATGCCGAGATCCATGAACTGAGGGCGCGCGCCAGACGATTGTGCCGCGAACGCGAGCCGGCTGAAACGCGTCCACGATGCAGGGACTCGGCCTTTGCGATGCGCAAATATGGTTCCGACGACGCGGCCTTGGACCGCCGGCGCACGACTCCCGCTGCTACGGACTTCGGCATTCAAGCTACGGCCGGATTCAACGATTTCGAATGGGTCGATCCGGTTTCGCTTCTGCCCCAAGAGGATCGCAGAACGGATTGGGCGGTGGCTGCGCATGTCGCGCACTACCTGCCGAACAGTCATACGGCCCTGACTGCATCCGTCTCTTATCAGCGGGCCTATGAGGCAGCGGAAGAGCAGGAAATTTGCCCGCCGAGCAGCGCGGATCCCGACGACTGCAGAAAAGTAAGGACGGCGGCACCCAGTCGTAACGAAAATCTGCTGCTTTCGGCCGGGGTGCGACACCGATTCTTCGAAAACGGGAGTCTGGCGAATCTGGCGATCGCACCGGTGGTCACCTATGACGTCCTTGATGATGTCTTTGGCGTGGACGTGCCGATTTATTACACGCCGACCGGGGACGGCAGACTGAACGGCGGCATCCGCTTCGGCTATCGATCCGACCGAGAGAATGAGTTTAGCGTTTCGTTCTTCGTCGGAACCACGTTCGACATTTTCGGCGGCGGTTCCTGACCCTTCCAGGGGGTGGGATGCGCGGGCGTGATGGCTTGCCAAGGCCATCGCGTCCGCGCACTCTTGCTGGATGATGCTCGCCTCTTTCCTGTTGATGCTGGCGGCCGCGCCGCCCCCCGCCGCAGACCGCGCCGGAAACCGGATCGAGCCGCTGATGGCGCAGCGCCAGGTTGCTCCCTCAGCCGGTGCGGAGCCGTTGCCGGCCACCGTCTGCAATGGCGCACGGTTCTGGTGCGCGACGGTGCGGCGGGACGGCGCGGAGGGGCCCTGGACGCTGCTCGTTTACAGCGCGGGCCTCGGCGGCGCGCCGCGGCGCCTGACGCTTCCGCAAGCGGCGGAGGACGAGACCGAGCTGGCGGTCTGGCCGTTCCTGGTGCGCGAGGCGGACGGGGCCTTACTGGTGGGCATCAAATGGTACCGGCGGACCATGTATTCCGGCGGCGGGGCGGGCGCGGAGCGGCTGCAGTTGCTGCGGCTGGCGGGCGCGGCGGCGCCGGTGGCGGTGCTGGAGGCGCCCAGCGAGGGCTCGTCGATGGTCCGCGCCTGTTTCAGCCAAGAGGACATGCGCTCGCGCCGCCGCGCCTGCCACGACGAATATGAGTTCAGCGGCACGCTGACGCTCGATCCCGCGACCACGGCGGGGCGGCCGCATTTCATTCTGACCACGATGGCGCGCACCTATCCGGGCCGGCTCGCGCGCGAGGAGGATTCGGCCGAGCGGCCGCCGCTCCGCCGCCGCGACCTCGTCTGGTGGCGCGATCCGGACTGCTCCTACACGCGGCGTTTCGCGCCCGACGCGGCCGGCCTTTATGCGCCGGATGCGCCGCTGCCGGCGTGCAGCGACTATCTCGATATCTGAGCCGGGGCGGATGAGGCTGCCCGACCGTCTGCCCACGCTCAGCGGCCCGGGGCGATTGGTCTTCACCCTCGTCTGGCTGCCGTCGCTTGCCGCCGCATCGATCGCTCCGCTCGGCGGCGCCTGGTTCCGGACGCGGGCGATCGCAACCCCCTCCGAAGCGGTCAGTCTCGGCATCGATCTCCTGCCGTCGGCCCTGCTCGTCGTGACCGCGATTTTGCTCTATCTCCGCCGCCGGCAGGACGGCATCGCCGCCTTGCTGTCGCTTTCCTTCCTGATGATGTCGGCCGCCTTCTTCGCCTCGGAAGGGTTCTTCCGCGCGATCGAGCTTGGCTGGGTGCGCGACCTCTTCGCCCATGCCGGGCGCGCAATGCTGATCCTGGTGTTGCTGACCTTCCCGGACGGGCGCTTCAGCCCGCGCTGGTCCGTTTTCGTCGCGGCGGGGCTGCTGGTCTGGGCGCTCATCGCCTTCTTCCAGCCCTGGCCGCGCGACGTGGAATATATCGGCTATCTGGCGTTTCTGACGCTCGGCGTGCTTTCGATCGCCATTCCCTACCGGCGGCTCAGCCCGGGCGGGCGCGAGCGGCAGCAGGTGCGCTGGGTCTTGTTCGGCTTCGCCGCGGGAACGGCGTTGCTCGCCGCCGCCACCGTCGTCAGCCTGCTGCCCGGCGGCGCCTCCACGCCCGGCGTGAAGAGCTGGACGGCGCTCGCCGCGCAGAGCCTGGCCGCGCTCGGCATGACCTGCTTCGCGCTGGGGCTGATCGTGTCGCTGCTCCGCTACCGGCTTTACGACGCCGACGCCGCGATCAGCCGCTCGGCCGGCTACGCCTTGCTCACCTTGTTGCTCGGCCTCACCTTCGCGGTCAGCGCGAAGAGCCTCGAATATCTGGTGGAGACCTATTTCGGCCAGGAGGCGGGCGGCCTGCCCGGCGCGGTCGCGGCGGGGCTCGCCGTATTGCTGATCACGCCGCTGAACGATCGGGTGCTGGGCTGGGCCGAGCGGCGCTTCAACAAGGGCCTGGTCGCGCTCCGGCAGGATCTGCCCGAATGCATGGCGGACCTGCGCGAGACGGGCGAGCTCGACGAGCTGATCGACGAGGTGCTCGACCGGGTGACGACGGGCGTGCGCGCCGCGCGAACCGCTTTGCTGATCGGGCCGGTGGTGGCGACGCGGGGGACGAGCAAGGCCGAGGTGCGCGGCTGGGCGAAGCAGGCGGCACCGGACGAAGGGGTGGAATCGCTGGATTGCAGGCGCGGCGATCCGCTCTTCCCGATGCGCATTCCGCTCAGGGTCCGCCATGCCCGGGGCAAGCCGCTCGGCTGGCTGCTGCTCGGGCCGCGGCCGGACGGCAGCTTCTACGGGAAGGACGAGCGCGACGCGCTGGCGGGCATCGCCGATCCGGTCGGGCGGGCGCTGCAGGTCGTGCTCCGGCGCGAGGCCCGCGAGGCGCGCACCGAGGCCCGCCTTGCCGCCTTGGAGGCCAAGCTAGGCGCCGATGCGTGAGTCGATGCCCGCGATCGGCCCCGGACCGCCTGCGGCTAGCGTCCGAACCGGACCTGCAGCCACCGCCAGAGCGGGATCGTGCCCATCGCGATCGGCGCCGCCGGCGGGTAAAGCAGGCTGACGCCGAGCGCGCTCAGGGCGGCGAGCAGGACGCCGCGGCTGCGCCGCCGCACGTCGCCCGCGCGCTCGGCCGGAACGTCCGCGCCGAGCATATGCTCGCCGGTCGCGATTGAATTGACGCGCAGGTTGAACAGCGCGGTCAGCACCATCCAGCCCCAGTAGCAGGCGGCCGGCAGCCTCATCCCGAAATTGCTGCTCATGAAGGCGGTCACGAAAGGCATGAAGGCGATCGTGCCGAGCAGGCAGAGATTCCAGAACACCACCCGGCTGTCGTAGCGCGCGGCAAGGCTGAAGGCGCGGTGATGCCCCGACCAGAAGGCGCCGATCACCGCGAAGCTGATCAGGAAGCCGGTGAAATTCGGGGCGAGCCGGGCGAGCGCCTGCAGCGCCTCACCGGTCGTCGCCCCTTCCTCGAAATGCGGCGCGTGAATCTCGATGACCAGCAAGGTGATCGCGATCGCGAACACCGCGTCCGAAAAGAAGACCAGCCGCTCCAGCGCATGATCGGTCTTCGCGCCCGCCATGATCGCTCCCCCCTTGCCCCGGCCCGAGACTATCCGCCCGGCCCGATTAGGCAAGGCTCAGCGATTGTCGAGCTTGCGGATCTCGATCCGCTCCGGATCGAAGCCGTCGAGCAGCCGGGCGTTGACGCCCATCTTCCCGAAATCTTCGCCGAGCGTGCGCCAGTGCGTCAGGCAGCCGCAGACCGGGCAATGATGGATACCGATCATCCGGTCGCCCCAGATGTAGACGGTGGTCTCGCCCGTCACCGAGACGGCATCGTCGTCCGGATAATAGGCCATCAACGAGCCGGTCTTCGTACAGAGCGAGCAATTGCATTCGCCCACCCACTCCGGCGGATGCGGCACGGCGAGCGTGACGGCACCGCAATGGCAGCTGCCGCGCGGGCTCATTCGACCAGGATCTCGCGGGCCGGGCGGCTCATCTCATTCCGCGGCGGTCTTCGCCGAATCGGAGATCGGGAAGAGCCGCTCGCCGGCGCCGGCCGAATCGTCGTCGCGCCGCGCGGGCGAGAAGGAAACCGGCGCCCCGATCCGCGGCTGCTCGTCCAGCCCGAGCGAGGCCCGCCGGGCGAGCCGCCCCTCGATCTGCGCGCCCGCCTCGATGCTGATCGTTTCATAGGCGACGTCGCCGAGGATTCGCGCGCTCGCCTCGACGATCAAGGTGCGCGCCGAAACCGTGCCCTCGACCGTGCCGGCGAGCCGCGCGTCCTCGGCATGGATCGAGCCGGCGATCACGCCGTCATTGCCCTGGATGAGCTGGCCGCATTTGACGTCGCCGTCGATCCGGCCGTCGACATGGACCTGCCCCTCGGTGGCGAGATCGCCGCTGATGATCGTCTCCGGGGCGATGAAGGAAAGGCCGGGCGTGCCGGTCCTGGCGGGCTTCGGCCTCGGCGCCGGCGCGGTGGTGCTTTTTGAGAACATACCAAGGCGCCTCCCGTTGCGCCCGCAGCAAACTATCCGCGCCAATGTGACCAAGATCAAGCCGAGTCTGGTTAACCGGGACGGCCGCGCAACGACTGGGCGCATTTCCCATTCGGGCGGGCGATGCGGCAGCTCCGAACGCGGGCGCGACAAGGCCATCGCGGCGTCGCCGGGGCGAGGCACCATTGTGCCTCGCCGTGACGTCGGACGGGCTCGGCGGACCTGATGTCCGCCGCCCCGCCGTCCGGGCGGGCGCCGTCAGCGTTCGCTGCGCTGTTCGCGCTGCTCACCTGCGGCTTCGCGCAAAATAATGGGGGCCGGCATTGCTGCCGGCCCCCACTGTCCCTTCGCATTTGAACCTGGCCTGGGAGGCAAGGCGTTCCATGTTCCGGGCGGTTTCGAGAAAGGATGAATGAGCCGGGGGCTCATCCATCGCTCCCTCCGGGGTCCTTCCCCGGCCGAAGCCGGATCCGGTTTCCCCGCAGGCTCCCCGACAGGGCCGAAGCCCTGACGGTTCGCCGCGTGGCGGATCGAAAAGCTTGCGCTTCTCATTCCTGCCTTCGCGGTTCCTGAAGCCGAAGCCCCCATCCCCGCAGCCGGCTGGATCCTCGGGCCGAAGCCCTTGGTTCCGCCTGACGGTCCATGCGCCGAAACGCTGGGTCCGCCGGTTCGCAGCCCCCGGGCCGAAACCCGGTCCTGCCCGACCGATCCGGGCCGAAGCCCTTTTCCGCCGGTGGCGACGCGCTGACCGAAATCCCGCTTTCCGCCTGGGCAAGTCCTTGAACCCGAAGGTCCGGTGCCTCGCCTGATCCGGTTCCTCCCGCCCGAAAGCGCTTGGTTCCGGGATGGGCGCTTCTCGAAGCCTGCCGCTTTCGCATTCGCTGAAGGGCAAGCCCGTCATCGTCCGCCTGGCGGCGGCTTCGTCAGCCGCCCCGCCTTTGCTTCTCACCTGCCCTGCCACCCGAAGGTGACCGGCCGGGCATCCGCTCCGGCTGTGGCTGGGAAGGCTCCCTTTCGTTTCCGAAAGTTCGTCTCGGCCACGACCTCTAGCTGTCATGATTCTTTGCCTCGCGAAAGCCGAATCCACCTGTGGATAACGAGGATAACGGGGGTAAAAGCGCGCCGCCTTTTGGCCGACGCCATGGCTTGCCCAAGGCGCGCCGGCCGCATAAAGGAAGCGCCACTTACACGCTCCTTCACAGAGGTTTCAGGCGGCATGGACGGTCGGTTCAACACGATAGCGGGATGGGTGCTGGGCGCGGGCATCGTCCTGCTCGGCGCGAAGCTGGTCACCGACGAGCTCTTTCATGCCGAGGCGGTCGAGCAAGGCGGCTATCCGATCGCCGGCGTCCAGGAAGAGGGCGAGGGCGGCGGCGAGGCCGAACAGCCGATCGCTTTCTATCTGCAAACCGCCGATGCCGCGCGCGGCCAGGCCGTGTTCGCGCGCTGCCAGACCTGCCACAATGCCGATCAGGGCGGGGCCAACGGGCTCGGCCCGAACCTGTGGGGCGTGATGGGCGAGGCGATCGGCGCCGGCCATGGCGGCTTCGCCTTCTCCGAACCGCTCAAGGCCAAGGGCGGCCGCTGGGATTGGGATTCGATGAGCGCCTGGCTGCGCAGCCCGCGCGCCTTCGCGCCGGGCACGAAGATGACCTTCGCCGGCCTCTCCAACCCGCAGGACCGCGCCGACGTGATGCTGTTCCTGAACCAGCATGGCGGCTCGCTGGCGATTCCGCCCCCGCCCGCCGCCGCGCCGGCCGAAGGCAATGCCGCCGAGGGCAATGCGGTCGAGGCCAATACGGCCGAAACCAACGCCGCCGCCCCGGCCGCCAACACGGCCGCACCGGCGCACTGACGTCATTGCCCAACCACTGATACTAGCCTGAATTGTTCCCCGGCGAAGGCCGGGGTCCAGGAGCCGAAGGCTTTCGCGACGTGCTCGTGCCAGGCCCGGCTTCGGCCGGCCTGGGCCCCGGCCTTGGCCGGGGAACAAGTGTACAACTGAGTAAAGCCGAAGCTACCGGTTCGCGCCGTCCCCACCGTCGGCATAATGCCGGCGCACGCACTCCCATGCCTCCTCGGCGGTCTCGCAGAAGGTGAAGAGCTTGAGGTCGTCGGGCGAGATCACGCCTTCCTCCGCCAGCGCCTCGAAATTGACGACCCGCTCCCAGAATTCGCGGCCGAAGAAGAGGATCGGCAGCGGCTTCAGCTTGCCCGTCTGGATCAGGGTCAGCAATTCGAACGATTCGTCGAACGTCCCGAACCCGCCCGGGAAGACCGCGATCGCCCGCGCGCGGAGCAGGAAGTGCATCTTCCTCAGCGCGAAATAGTGGAACTGGAAGCTGAGCGACGGGGTCACATAAGGGTTCGGCATCTGCTCGTGCGGGAGGACGATGTTGAGCCCGATCGATTCCTTGCCCTCGTCCTGCGCGCCGCGATTGGCCGCCTCCATGATCGAGGGGCCGCCCCCTGAGCAGACCACGAAATGGCGCTGCCCGTCCTCGTCGGGCTCGGTGCGGCTGGCGAGCCGGGCGAGCTCGCGCGACACGTCGTAATATTTGCTGTTCGCCTTCAGCCGCTCGGCGGTGCGGCGCTGGCTGTCGCTCGAGGCGGCGGCGATCAGCGCGTCGGCCTTGCCGGGCTCCGGAATCCGCGCCGAGCCGTAGAAGACGAAGGTCGAGGCGATCTTGGCCTCGTCGAGCAGCAGCTCGGGCTTCAGCAATTCGAGCTGAAAGCGCACCGGCCGCAAATCCTCGCGCAACAGGAAATCCATGTCCTGGAAGGCGAGCTTGTAGGCGCCATCCATGGTCTGCGGGCTGAGCGCGGCCTGCGCCGCCGTCTCGGCGCCCTCGCGGGCCCGGGGGAACGTGCGTTCGGGGGGTTTGGGGTCTGTCATGTTGGCGCGTTTAGTCCGCATTCCTTCTTCCGTCACCCCAGCGAAGGCTGGGGTCCAATCGGACTCAGCGGATGATGTGCTCCCATAGATCAGCAAGCTGTCTCAAATTCGGCTTGGATGCCAGCCTTCGCTGGCATGACGAACTTGGGCGGCCGCCGTCAGCGGCAATAAGGGCCGCGCCCCATGTCGAAATGCAGATGGTTGTAATGATAGGCGTCCGAATCGGGCGAGAGGCCGACGTTGAAGCGCCGGCAGCCGCCCTGGTGGATTTGCCTCAGGAAGCGTTTCACGCGCTCGTCGTCGCCGTTCCAGCCTTCCTGCACCGTAATCACGCGCCCGTCGCCGAGCCGGAAGCCGGACACGTCCACGGCATTGGCGAAGGCGTGCTCGCTGAGCCGCGCGCCGGGCTGGCTGTTGACCGAACGGCAGGCATAGGTGCCGAAGGTTTCGACCCGCTGCACGTTGCTGCTGAGCCATTGATCGGCGGCGGGCTGCACCGATTCCCGGACCCAGCGCGAAAATTGCCGGGCGAGCGGGCAGGTCATTGCGCGGAGGTTCGAAGCGGGCGTCCCCATATTGACGAGCTGCACCGCCCCCACGGCCGAGCAGCCGCCGGCGAAATGCTGATCGGGCAGCGCCCGGAACTCGATCCGCTCGCGCGCCAGGTCGACATGGCATTGAAGCTGGTCGGGGCTGTTGCGTTCCGCCCGCGGCGGCGTCTCGGCGCGCGGCGGCGGGCGCCGCTCCTCGCTGCGCGGAATGCACGCCGTGAGCGCCAGCATGGCAAGCAACATCCCCCGCCGCATCGCGCAAGCTGACGGCACCGTCCGCCAGCGGTCAAGCACAGTGAGTCGAAGCGTGGCCGCCTTGCGACGGCCTCATTTGCCCGCTACCCGCGTCAGTGGGCCACGCCGTCCCAACGCGGCGCGTGCTCTCTGAGAGGAGAGTTGTGAAGTGACGATCATGAAACCGGACGTGCGCCCCGCACGCCCTCATTTCTCTTCCGGCCCCTGCGCGAAGCCGCCGGGCTGGGCTCCCGAAAAGCTCGCCACCGCCAGCCTCGGCCGCTCGCACCGTTCGAAGCTCGGCAAGGCGCGGCTCGGCCACGCGATCGCGCTGACCCGCCACATCCTGCGCGTCCCCGCGACGCACCGGATCGGCATCGTCCCCGCGTCCGATACCGGCGCGGTGGAGATGGCGCTGTGGAACCTGCTCGGCCCCCGCCCCGTCACCCTGCTCGCCTGGGAAAGTTTCGGCGAGGGCTGGGTCACCGACGTCGTCAAGCAGCTCAAGCTCGACGCGGCCGTGCTGCGGGCCGATTACGGCCGGCTGCCCGATCTCGCCGCCGTCGATCCGGCGAGCGACGTGATCTTCACCTGGAACGGCACCACCTCGGGCGTGCGCGTGCCGGACGGCGGCTGGATCGCGGAGGGCCGCGCCGGCCTCACCATCTGCGACGCCACCTCGGCGGCCTTCGCCGTGGATCTGCCCTGGGACAAGCTCGATGCCGTCACCTTCTCCTGGCAGAAGGTGCTCGGCGGCGAAGGCGCGCACGGCGTCCTCATCCTGTCCGAGCGCGCGGTCGAGCGGCTCGAAAGCCACACGCCCGCCTGGCCGCTGCCGAAGATCTTCCGGCTGATGGCGAAGGGCGCGCTCAACGAGGGCGTGTTCAAGGGCGAGACGATCAACACCCCGTCGATGCTCGCGGTCGAGGATGCGATCTTCGCGCTCGAATGGGCCAAGAGGCTCGGCGGCGCCGAGGCCCTGCTCGCGCGCACCGAGGCCAATGCGGCGGCGCTCGACCGGATCGTTTCGAAACGCGACTGGCTCGGCCATCTCGCCGCCGATCCGGCGACGCGCAGCAACACCAGCCTCTGCCTCAAATTCGCCGATCCGGACCTCGACGAGGAAGCGGGCCGCGCGCTGGCCAGGAAGATCGACACCCTGCTCGAGCTCGAAGGCGTGGCGTACGATGTGAACGCCTATCGCGACGCTCCGCCCGGCCTGCGCATCTGGTGCGGCGCCACGGTCGATACGCGCGACATCGAAGCGCTCGGCCCCTGGCTCGACTGGGCCTACCACCAAGCCATCGCAAGCCAGGACTGATCCCCATGCCCAGAGTTTTGATCTCGGACCCGATGGATCCGAAAGCCGCCGAAATCTTCCGCGCCAACGGCGTCGAGGTGGACGAGAAGCCCGGCCTTTCGAAGGACGAGCTGAAGGCGATCATCGGCGATTATGACGGCCTCGCCATCCGTTCGGCGACCAAGGTCACCGCCGAATTGCTCGACGCCGCGCCCAATCTCAAGGTCGTCGGCCGCGCCGGCATCGGCGTCGACAATGTCGATATTCCGGCCGCGACCGCGCGCGGCGTGGTGGTGATGAACACGCCCTTCGGCAATTCGATCACCACCGCCGAACATGCCGTCGCCCTGATGTTCGCGCTCGCCCGCGAGCTGCCCGCCGCCGACGAATCCACCAAGGCGGGCAGGTGGGAGAAGAACCGCTTCATGGGGGTGGAGCTGACCTCCAAGACGCTCGGCCTGATCGGCTGCGGCAATATCGGCTCGATCGT
>DATINU010000246.1:0-1627 GCA_035473955.1 Allosphingosinicella sp. | reverse complement strand
CCGATCAAGGGGACACGGTCGCGCGGCGACACGCCCGAGTCGGATCGAGCGGCGGCGGCTGCGCTGGGCGCGGCGGCGAAGGACCGGGCCGAGCACGTCATGATCGTCGACCTCGAACGCAACGATCTGGGGCGCGTCTGCCGCGCCAGCGCCGCGACGGCTTCGCGCCGGGACAGGCCGTTTTCTATCATTCGACCAAATTGACTCCAGGCCTCGTCATCGCTCAGCGGGACCGGTTCTGATTCCTCGATAGCTTCTGGCTCGAAGATCAGCGTAAACTCCCCGCGCGGCTCGTGGGCCTCGAAATGGGCGATGACCGACGAAATGGGCCCGCGGACCAGTTCTTCGTGGATCTTGGTCAGCTCGCGACAGGCAATCATCACCCGATCCCCCAGCGCGCCCTGGGCATCGCGTAGACTAGCGAGCAGGCGATGCGGCGCTTCGAAGAGGACGAGCGGCAGTTGATGATGGGCATTTGACCCAAACCAACGCGCCCGCGCTTCCGCCTTGGCCGGGGGGAAGCCGACGAAGATGAAGCCCTCCGAGCCGATGCCCGCCGCGACCAGGGCGGCCAGGATGGCCGAGGGGCCAGGGATGGCTTCGACGCGGATGCCGCGAGCGATGGCCGCCTGGACGAGATGCTGGCCGGGGTCGGAAAGCACGGGCGTGCCGGCATCGGTGACCAGCGCCACGCTGTCGCCGGCGTCGAGCCGGCTCAACAACACAGAGGCCTTTTCCCGTTCGTTGTGCGCGTGAAAGCTGGTCGTCCCGGTCTCAATCTGGTAATGATGGAGGAGCCGCCCGGTGCGACGGGTGTCCTCGGCGGCAATGATCGACGCTTCGCGCAGCATCCGCAGCGCCCGGAGCGTAATGTCTTCCAGATTGCCGATGGGCGTCGAGACGAGGTAGAGCGTGCCGGGCATGACGCGCGCGAGGGCACAAGTATAAATGGAATCGTTCGAGCTGCTGCCGCACTTCATCGACGACTATCTGGGCTTTCTCTATGAGATCCGGCCCACGGCCGCGACCTTCGATGGCGTCCACACCCACGACGACCTGCTCGAGGACTACGCCCGCGGCCAGGTCGAACGCCAGCGGCGCGACCTCGGCGGGTTCGCCCGCCGGCTGGCCGCGATCCGCGCCGACTCGCTGAACGAGACCGATCGCCTCGACCGGGCGATGCTCGAGGCGGACATCCGGGCCCGGCTGCTCGACATCGAGCAGGTGCGGAGCGCCGAGCGGAATCCGCAGTTGTACGCCGATACCCTCGCGTCCAGTCTCGCGGCCCAGGTCCTCTTCCAGTATGCGCCGATCTCCGAGCGCGCTCGCCGCGTGGCGTCGAAGCTCCGCCAGGTGCCGGCGCTGATCGCCGCCGCCAAGGCGAACATCAAGGAGCCGCCGCCTCTCTTCGTCAAGACCGCGCTCGAAACCCTGCGCGGCCTGCTGACGTTCCTCGACATCGATCTGCCGCGCGCCTTCAAGGCTCTCGACGATCTGTTCGTCCTGAGCGATCTCGCCGACGTCTCGACCGAAGCGCATACCGCAATCGCCGGCTACATCGAGTATCTCGAACAGGAAGTCGCGCCCAAGACCCGCGCCTCGTTCCGGTTGGGCGATGCCCTGTTCG
>DATINU010000245.1:0-5946 GCA_035473955.1 Allosphingosinicella sp. | reverse complement strand
GCTCGCCGGCGCGGGCGCGCTCGGCGGCGAGGAAGGCCTCGCGGCGGCTCGCCGTCTCGTCGCCGGACGCGGCCGGAGCGGCGAAACCCTGCGCCCGGTTGAGCCCGAGCAGCGCCGCGCGCCGCGGCGACACCCCGGCCTCGCTTGCCCCCTTGCGCCCGAAAGTCGTTCTCGCGTTCATCAACCCATCCCGCAAACAGAGACGGACAGGCTTAGCGGGAGGCGGCAAATATAGAGTTAAAACGCGGCGCGGGGTCAGAAGCCCAGTTCGCTCCAGACCGCGTTCAGCGCATAAGCGGCGGGCAGGATCAGCAGCAGCCCGGCGGCGGCGTCGAAGGCGCGGATCGGCCGCATCCGCCCGCCGCGCCCGCGTGTGCGGATGTCGTTCGCCGTGATCCAGAGGATCGAGACCCCGCACAGGATGGTGAGCGCCAGCAGCCCGCCATAGAGATAGAGCGTCCCCTCCGGCAGGCTGCCGATGATCGCGGAGAGGAGCAAGGCGGAGAGCCCCGTCGCGACGCCGGTGACGGTGGCGCGCTGCACGGTCCAGCCGGCGAGCATCCCCGGCGGCGGCGGTGGGGGGCGGCGGCTACGCGTCAATCTCTTCCTCGTCGAGCTCGGCGGCGCGGGTCTGGATGAAGTGGAAGCGGTGCTCGGGGTTGCGGCCCATCAGGCGGTCGACCAGGTCCTTCACCGCGCTGCGATCCTCGTAATCGTGCGGGAGGGTGATCCGGATCAGGCTGCGCGACTTCGGGTCCATCGTGGTTTCGCGCAGCTGGATCGGATTCATCTCGCCGAGGCCCTTGAAGCGCGAGACCTCGACCTTCTTGCCCTTGAAGTCGCTGGCCTCGAGCGCGGCCCGATGCGCGTCGTCCCGCGCATAGGCGACCGTCCCGCCCGCGGCGAGCCGGTAGAGCGGCGGCTGCGCAAGGTAGAGGCAGCCCTGCTTCACGAGATCGGGCATTTCCTGGAAGAAAAACGTCATCAAAAGCGTGGCGATATGGGCGCCGTCGACATCGGCGTCGGTCATGATGATGATGCGTTCGTAGCGCAGATCGTCGGCGTTGCATTTCTCGCGGACGCCGCAGCCGAGCGCCTGGATGAGGTCGGCGATCTCGCTATTGGCACGGATCTTGTCGGCGGTGGCCGAGGCGACGTTCAATATCTTGCCGCGGATCGGCAGGATCGCCTGCGTCTTGCGATTCCGCGCCTGCTTGGCGGAGCCGCCCGCGCTGTCGCCCTCGACGATGAACAATTCCGTCCCCGCCGGATCGTCGTTCGCGCAGTCCGTGAGCTTGCCCGGCAGCCGGAGCTTGCGTCCCGAGGTGGCGGTCTTGCGCTTGATCTCGCGCTCGGCGCGGCGCTTCAGCCGTTCGTCCATCCGCTCGAGCACGAAGCCGAGCAAGGCGCGCCCGCGCTCCATATGATCGGCGAGATAATGATCGAAATGGTCGCGCACCGCCCCCTCGACCAGCCGCGCCGCGTCGGGCGAGGTCAGCCTGTCCTTGGTCTGGCTCTGGAACTGGGGATCGCGAATGAAGACGGAGAGCATGATCTCGGCGCCCGCGACCGCGTCCTCGGCCTGCACGTCCTTCGCCTTCTTCGCCTGCCCGACCAGCTCGGCGAAGCCGCGCATCCCCTTGGTCAGCGCCGCGCGCAACCCCGCCTCGTGTGTGCCCCCGTCCGGCGTCGGGATGGTGTTGCAATAATAAGAGGCATTGCCCTCGCCCCAGAGCGGCCAGGCCACCGCCCATTCGACCGAGCCCTGGCCGTTCGGAAACTCATGCCGCCCGGTGAACGGCGTGTTGGTCGCGGTCTCCTTGCCCTCGATTTGCTCGCGCAGATGATCGGCGAGCCCGCCCGGGAACTGGAACACCGCCTCGGCGGGCGTGTCGTCGGAAATGAGCTCGGGATCGCACTTCCAGCGGATCTCGACCCCCGCGAACAGATAGGCCTTGGAGCGCGCCAGCCGGTAGAGCCGCGCCGGCTTGAATTTGGCATCCTCCCCGAAAATCTCCGCGTCGGGCGTGAAGGCGATCGTGGTGCCGCGCCGGTTCGGGGTTGCCCCGAGCGGCTCCAGCGCCGATGTCGCCAGCCCCTTGGCGAAGCGCTGGCGGAAGAGCTGCTTGTTCCGCGCCACCTCGACGACGGTGTCGGTCGACAGCGCGTTGACCACCGAGACACCGACGCCGTGCAGGCCCCCCGAAGTCGCATAGGCCTTGTCGGAAAATTTCCCGCCCGAATGGAGCGTGGTCATGATCACCTCGAGCGCCGATTTGCCCGGATATTTGGGATGCTCGTCGATCGGGATGCCGCGGCCGTTGTCGGCCACCGTCAGCCGCCCCGCCGCGCCCGGCGCGTCCTCGAGGCTGACCTCGATCCGCGTCGCGTGCCCCGCCACCGCCTCGTCCATGGCATTGTCGAGCACCTCGGCGGCGAGATGGTGCAGCGCCCGCTCGTCCGTCCCCCCGATATACATACCCGGCCGCCGCCGGACGGGCTCCAGCCCCTCCAGCACCTCGATCGAATGGGCGTCGTAATCGGCCCCGGCGCGGGACGGGGAAGCGAACAGGTCGTCGGACATGGGAGGGGGTATAGGCGGCGGCGATTCCCGACGGCAAGGTTGTTGGCCCGTTCTATCCACAGGCAGTAGCTGGGTCGCGCGGAGGCGGGGAGACGCCGAGAGGCAAGAGCGATCAGACCTTCGCGATAATCTTCCGGACCGCGCCCGGATCGGCTGCGATCATCTTCAGCAGCGTTACGCTTCCCGTATCCGGCCGGCGGCGGCCCTGCTCCCAGTCGCGCACGGCGCCGAGCTTGAGGCGGAAGGTTTCGGCGAAGGCGGCCTGGGTCATCTTGCTGGCCTCGCGGATCGCCTTCACGTCCACCGTCGCCTCGCGCCCACGTGAGGCATCGCCGCTGCTATAGGCGATCGCATCTTCTAGGCCGGCCGCGATCTTGTCGAATGCACTCTTCATCTTAAACTATCCTTCAATGTCCTGGTGAGGACAGCCAGCAGGTTGCGCTCGGCCTTCGTCAGATTGTCTTTCTCGCCCTTTCCGAACACGGTGAGCAGGAAGACCGGCACATCGGCTCCCCCGAAATAGGTGATCACGCGATAGCCGCCCGATTTGCCCGTGCCCGGCTTCCTGACCCGTAGCTTCCGCGCGCCCCCGCAACCCGGCATGATCGCACCCGCCTCCGGATTGGCGGCAATCAGGTCGATGACCGCGCTGCGCTCCTCCTCATCCATGCCGGCATCGTCCGCTGCCCTTAAATAGGCGTTGGTCTCGATCACCGTGTGCATGGCGCCATATACGGCAATGCCGTAGTGTTTTCAAGAGGCCGGCCAAGAATGCAAGCATCCATCCCGGAGACGAACGATGTACCATCCGTTCCGGTCGGTCCGAAACAATCCCGCGCACAGGTACACATGCGTGCTCTGATAGGACCGCTCCGTGAGCGCGAAGCGGCAGCGGACTTCGGGCCCCGTTGTCGATGGACCGCAGCGGTCGCTGTCGACCGGCAGCCGGCCGGGCGGGTTGCAGAGACCCCCCTCCGGGCAAGCGAGAAGGAGCGCGTATTGGTAAAAGGCCAGAGAAATCTCTTCGGCGGACGGCACGATCGCGCTGGTTGCGCCGGATCTGCTGGGCCTCGCGCCGCTTGCCGGGTGGGCGAAGCAGCCGATCGCCAGCACCGCCGCGGCAAGGATCGTGAGCCTCGGTTTCATAGGGGTCACGCTCATCCGGTGCTCATAGGATGAAGGCGCGTTTCGGACAAACGGCGCCGGCGGTCGCGTCAGTGCGCGAGCCCGTGGAAATCCTCCAGCAGCTTCCGCTCGCGTTCGCGCGACAGCGTCAGGTCCGGCATGGGAACGCCGAACTTCTCCGGCAGCGGCTGGGTGCCATGCGCGCGCTGCCATGCCAGCGTGTCGCTGATCGTCTCGACGAGCGGCCTGAAGGCCAGGCCGGCGGCCAGGGCCCGGTCGATGCCGGTGCGAAAGAAGCAGCTGTACGTCTGCCTCGACGGCGGAATCCAGAGCGGCAGATGCGTCCCCGGTTCCACGCCATGCGCCGCCAGAAACGCCTCGTCGACCCAGGTGAACCGCGCGTCGTTCCCGGCCGCCGCGCGGCACGCCTCCAACAGCGCGCCCATCGTCGAGGCTTGTTCGGGTCCCGTGGCGTTGAAGGTCCCGGTCTGCCCGGCTTCCACCAGCCGGATCATCCACGCGGCCAGATCGCGCACGTCGATAAATTGAACGGGGGTTTCGGGCTCGCCGGGCGCGAGCACCTCGCCGCCGTCCAGCACCCGGCTCGTCCAATATGAAAAGCGAATGGTCGGATCGTGCGGGCCGACGATCACGCCGGGGCGAATGATCAGGCCGCGGCCCGGCATCGCCTGCTCGACGGCCTGTTCTGAGAGCGCCTTCAACGGGCCGTAGGTCGCGCCCGTCACCTCTTCGATGGTTTCGTCCGCCGTCGTCGCGATGGCCGAGCGTTCGTCCACCGGCTCGCTGAAATCGGCATAGACCGAGATCGACGACACGAAGACATAAAGCTTCACATTGGCCGCCAGCAATTCGGCCGAGGCGCGAACCAGCCTCGGCACGTAACCGGACGTGTCCACCACGGCATCCCACGATCGTCCCCGCAGCCCGTCCAGCCCCCCGTCCCGGTCGCCCCGTATCTCCTCGACGTCCGGAGATGCAGGCTGGCCGTGCAGCCCCCGGTTGAACAGCGTCACCGCGTGCCCCCGGGCCAAAGCGGCTTCCGCGATCGCCCGCCCGACAAACAAGGATCCGCCCAAAATCAGAATCTGCATGGGCTTGGGTTCCGTCCTGGCATCGTAGTGGCCGCGAAAGAGCCTTACCGGCCCCTGGGCTGTCGCTCAATCGGGACGATCTTCGCTTTGGCATGCCCACGATGCTGGCGACCCCCCGGCCCGGGCAGGAGCCCGACGATTGCAACGCGGCGAAGAACCCGGCCACAACCCCCAATCCAAACGCTCAGCGCATCAGCCCGGCTGCCCGAAGCGCATTTTCGATCACATCCTGCACATCGTTCGCGGGCGCGGGCTGTTCGGCGTCCGAGCGGGAAGGTTCTGCCCGCGCGGCCGGCTCGGGCGCGATGCCGAAGAAGGCCGCGATCCGGTCGGTCGAGCTGAGCCCGACGTCGAGCATATGCGCGCCGGCTTGCCCCAATTGGCCCTCGCCGGTTCCGGGACTGAGCGGCGTGCCATGCGCCATGCCGGTCACGACATAATCCTCGACCAGCACATGACCCGAAGGATCGGTCCAGACGCGGTGGGGATAGCCGTCCACCGTCTCGACACGATTCGGGCGCACCGGAAGCTCGTGCAGGTCCCGCCATTGGCGAACGATCGCCTGGCCGTTCTCCGGCACCACCAGGCGGTCGGCCTCGCCATGCCATACCGACACCCGTGGCCAGGGCCCGCGATGCGATGAGGCCGCCCGGACGGCCTTGCCCAGCGCCGCGTCGCTCGCCTGTCCGGGCGCGCTCATCGCCCCGAGCGCCTCGCCGAGATTTTCCGCCGCGCCAAAGGGAAGGCCCGCGATGATCGCGCCCGCGGAGAAGACCTCCGGATAGGCGGCGAGCATGACCGAGGCCATCGCGCCGCCGGCCGAGAGGCCGGTCACGTAGACGCGCCTGGGGTCGATGCCATGAAGGTCCACCATCCGCCCGATCATGGCGCGGATCGATTCGGCCTCTCCGCCGCCCCGCCTCGCGTCCTCCGGCTGATACCAGTTGAAACAGAGGTTCATATTGTTCGCCCGCTGCTGCTCGGGAAAGAGCAGCGCGAAGCCGTGCCGGTCCGCCAGCTGCGACCAACCGGAGCCATGGTCGTACACCGCCGCATTCTGGGTACAGCCGTGCAACACGACCACCAACGGCGCCCCGGGCTGAAGCTGCTTCGGCAGATAGAGGC
>DATINU010000244.1:0-10891 GCA_035473955.1 Allosphingosinicella sp. | reverse complement strand
GCGGGCAGGAGGCGGCATCGACCTCCTTGGCGCCGTGCATCGAGAGCACGATTCGGTCTGCATTCCAGTAGGTGAAGAGGTTCATGCCCGCCGCGACCAGGAAGGCGATGATCGCGCCGGTCCGGCCACCGAGCGTGAAGCCCAGCGCCATGAACAAAGCGGTGAGCGCCGCCAGCAGCATCGTCGTCCTGAAGCCGTTCATCTTGCCTTTCGTGCCTCCGAGGAGGAATGTGGGCCGAGCGAGGTCCGGATTCAACGATGGCGAAGCGCCCCTCCCACGTCAAAGCGCCGGCCTATCTTTCCAAGAGCCCGCCCGTGCCCGAGCCTGAAGAGGTGAAGGAAGGCGAGGAGAACGGCGGCCCGAAAGGGCTTGAGCCGACCCGCTATGGAGACTGGGAAAATAGCGGAATTGCCCGGGACTTCTAGACGCCTTCGGGCCTCAGCGGCCGGGAGAGAAGCCGGGCCACGACCTCGTCGACCAACGCATCTTCCGCGAGCAGTGCGCAGACCGCATCGACGATCGGCATGTCGACGCGGAGCGCCGCGGCGGCGCGTTGCAGCACAGGCGCGGTGAAGGCGCCCTCGGCCACGGTCTTGCGGTCGGAGAGCAAATCGGAGGGCCGCGCGCCTTCGCCGATCCCCTTGCCGAGGCTGAAATTGCGCGAGCTGACCGACGAGCAGGTGAGGACGAGATCGCCGAGCCCGGCGAGGCCCGCCAGGGTCTCGACCCGCGCGCCCTTGGCGACACCGAAGCGGCTCATTTCCGCGAAGCCGCGCGAAATCAGCGCCGCCCGGGCATTCTGGCCGAGCCGGCGCCCCTCGACGACGCCGCAGCCTATGGCGAGCACGTTCTTGACCGCGCCGCCGACCTCGGCCCCGGCGACGTCGTCCGAAAGATAGGGGCGGAAGAACGGCCGGGCGATCCGCGCTAACAGGGCTTCGCCCAACGCCCGATCCTCGACCGCCAGAGTGACCGCGGTCGGCAGGCCAGCCGCGACTTCGTGCGCGAAGGTCGGGCCGGAGAGCACGGCGATCGGGGAGCCGGGCTGCGCTTCGGCGGCGACCTCGTGCATCAGCAGGCCCGTCGCATCTTCGATCCCCTTCGAGCAAAGCACGAGCGGCCTGCCGCCCGCGTCCATGCCGCCGAGCACGACCCGCAAATGCTGGGCCGGCGTGACGACGAGATAGGCGTCGCAGGCGGCCAGGTCGCCAAGCGCGCCGGTCGCGCGGATCGTCTCGGAGAGCGGCACGCCCTTCAGGAAGACGGCGTTTTCGTGATCAGCATTGACCGACTCGACCACGTCCGCCTCGCGCGCCCAAAGCAGGACCTCCTCGCCGCCCGCCGCCGCGACTTGCGCCAAGGCCGTGCCCCAGGCGCCGGCGCCGATTACGCCGATCTTCATGCCTTCACCCCCGCGCCGCGCGCCGTTTCCGCGTCCGGATCGAGCGGCCAGCGCGCCCGCGCCGGCGCATCGAGCCCGTCGGTCAGCCCGGCCTCGAAGCGCAGCGCTCCGGCCCAGGCGATCATCGCCGCATTGTCGGTGCAGAGCCACAGGGGCGGGGCCACGAAGGGCAGGCCATGGTCCGCCGCCAATGCCGTCAGCGCACCGCGAACCGCCTGATTGGCCGCGACTCCTCCGGCGACGACAAGAGCCGTCGCGCCGTCCGATAGCGCCAGCGCCCGCCGCGTGCGATCCACCAGGCAATCGACGACCGCCTGCTGGAACGAGGCGGCTATGTCGGCATCGCCGTAGCGCCCGCTCTCCTTGGCCCGCAGCACCGCGCTCTTGAGGCCCGCGAAGGAAAAGTGCGGTTCATCCGAGCCAAGCAGCGGGCGGGGGAGCGGCACGGCCGCGGCGTCACCCGCGGCCGCCGCTTTTTCGACCGCGGGCCCGCCCGGGAAGCCGAGGCCGAGCAGTTTCGCGCTCTTGTCGAAGGCCTCGCCGGCGGCATCGTCGATCGTCGTGGCGAGGCGGCGGTAGCGCCCGACGCCCTCGACGAACAGCAATTGGCAATGGCCGCCCGAGACGAGCAACAGCAGATAGGGAAAAGCGAGATCCGGGTCGCTGAGCATGGGCGAAAGCGCATGCCCTTCGAGATGGTTGACCGCGATCAGGGGCTTGCCTGAAGCCAGGGCCAGCCCTTTGGCGGTCAGCAGCCCCACCATGACCCCGCCGATCAGGCCGGGGCCCGCGGTCGCCGCGATCGCGTCCACTTCGGCGAGATCGACCTTGGCCTCGGCCAGCGCCTCCTCGATCAGCGCCGGCAGGATCTCGACATGAGCTCTCGCGGCGATCTCAGGCACCACCCCGCCGAACGGCCGGTGCGCGGCCTCCTGGCCCGCGAGCCGGTGGGCGCGAATGAGGCGATCAGAAGTGACCAGCGCCGCCGCCGTTTCGTCGCAGCTCGATTCGATGCCGAGGATCAGGCTCATCGCGGCCTTCCCTGCCAGAGCCCAGGCGTCTAGCACAAGCGCGCTATGGCCAAGGCCCTCCACCCCACCCTCCGCCTCGGCACCCGCGGCTCGCCGCTCGCGCTCGCCCAGGCGCAGATGGTGGCCGACGCGCTCCGGGCGCAAGGCGTCGAAACCGAGATCGTGCCGATCACCACCTCGGGCGACATGATCCAGGACCGGCCGCTGGCCGAACTGGGCGGCAAGGCGCTCTGGACCAAGGAACTCGACCGCGCGCTCATTGAAGGCCGAACCGATCTCAGCGTCCATTCGATGAAGGATGTCGAAACGATCCGGCCCGGCATGCTGGCAATCGGCGCGATGCTCGAGCGGGCCGATACGCGCGACCGGCTGATCGGCGCGGAAGGCTTGGCCGCGTTGCCGCATGGCGCCCGGATCGGCACCTCCTCGCCGCGCCGGGCCGCGCAATTGCTGGCCCGGCGGCCCGATCTTGAGGTCGCGCCGATCCGCGGCAACGTTCAGACCCGGCTTGCCAAGATCGAACGCGGCGAGTTCGACGCGACTCTGCTTGCCGCGGCCGGTCTCGACCGACTGGGGCTCGACATCGGTACTCCGCTCGATTTGCTGCCCGCCCCGGCGCAAGGCGCGATCGGCGTGGAAATCCTGGCGGAACGTGGCGAGTTGCGCGCTTTGCTCGCCGCCATCGATCATGCGCCGACTCATGAAGCGGTCGATCGGGAGCGCGCCTTCCTCGCCGCTCTGGGAGGCGATTGCCATTCCGCCGTCGCAGCCCTCTCAGGCGATGATATGTTCAGAGCTGAAATCCTGTTGTCCGACGGAAGCGAGGTGCGGGCGGGAGAGGGAGACCCTGCCGAATTGGCCCAGCGCCTGCTCGACCAGGCCGGCCCCGCCCTCCGCGCAATGTTCGGCCGGTGAAGGTCCTGATCCTCCGCCCGCAGCCTGGCGCGGAGGAGAGCGCGGGGCGCGCCCGCGCGCTCGGGCTGGAGCCGCTCGTCTCCCCGCTCTTCATCGTCCGGCCGCTGGCCTGGAGCCGGCCCGATCCCGCCGCGTTCGACGGCGTGCTGCTGACCAGCGCCAATGCGGCGCGCCACGGCGGCGACGCCATGACGCCGTTTCTCGGCCTGCCCTGCTATGCGATCGGCGAGAGCACGGCGGCGGCGGCGGCCGCCGCCGGTTTCACCGATGGCCGCGCCGGCCCTGCCGACGGCGAAGCCCTGAT
Source organism: Allosphingosinicella sp. (assembly GCA_035473955.1). Classification (GTDB taxonomy): domain Bacteria; phylum Pseudomonadota; class Alphaproteobacteria; order Sphingomonadales; family Sphingomonadaceae; genus Allosphingosinicella. Next base: position 7,238 of record DATINU010000244.1, on the reverse strand, counting down.
CGCCTTTGCGGCAAAAGAGGGCATCCGCACCGCTGTGCATTTTTGCGGGCAGCAGCATTTCGCGCTCCGCCATCCGGACGTCGTCGTAACGGCGGTCGCCGTCTATACGGCCGAGCCGGTCGCGCGCCTGCCGGAGGGTGCGGATGAGGCGCTCGTGCTGCTCCATTCGCCCCGCGCCGCCGCCTTGTTCGCGCGCCTCGCCGGGCGGCAGCGCGGCCGCATTCGCATTGCCGCGATCAGCGCACAGGCTGCATCCGCGGCGGGCAGCGGCTGGGCGTCGGCCGATGTCGCCGCCGAACCGCGCGACCACGCCCTGCTGGCTCTCGCCGCCAAGCTGTGCCAGAGTTGAGGGCGTAATGAGGCGCGCTACTCCATGAACGGCGACTACGAGCCGGTCGATTCCTACGGCGCGGCCGCGCGTCGGCGCTCGCCGCTGCGGCCCTTACTGGTGCCGGGCCTCGCTTTCCTCCTCGGACTCGGCGCGATGGGCTATTTGCTTGCCAATTGGGATGCCGCGGCCCGGGCGATCGGCATCGCTCCGGCCGCGCCGGCCCAATCTGCGCCGCAACGGGCGGCTGACGCCGCGCCACCACCCCAGGTCCAGCCCGCGGCGGAGATCGACGCCGACGGGCCGCCCGACGCAATCGTGATCGATCCCGAAATCGCCCGCCGCGTCGCCGCGCTCGAGCAACGGCTCGGCCAGGTCGGCACCGAGGCGCGCGCCGCCGTTGGCAATGCCGACCGGGCCGAGGGCCTGCTGGTCGCCTTCGCCGCGCGCCGCGCGCTCGATCGCGGCGTCCCGCTGGGCTTTCTCGAAGCCCTGCTCAACCAGCGCTTCGGGGCGACCCAGCCGCGCGCGGTCGGCATGATCATCCTCGCCGCGCGCAACCCGGTCACGCTGCAGGAGCTGCAGCTCGGCCTGCAGGATGCCGGCCCGCGCCTCGCCGGCCCCCCGCCCGACGCAAGCTGGTGGGACACGATCGGCGCCGAGCTGGGCTCCTTGGTCACGATCCGGCGCGAGGGCACGCCCTCGACCCAGCCCTCGGAGCGCCTTGCCCGCGCGCAACAGCGGCTCGAGGCTGGCCAGGTCGAGGTTTCGCTCGCCGAAGTGATGCGTATCCCGGGTCACGACAATGCCGGCGATTGGGTCCGGAAGGCGCGCATCTACGTCGCCGCCCGCCGCGCGCTCGATACCATCGAGACAGCGGCCTTGCTGGAACCCCGCGCCGCGCAGGCGCCCGCACCGCAGCCCGCTCAGGCCCGGACGCAACCCCAGCCCAGGCAACCGGCTCCGGCGCAACCCGCGCGCAGACAGCGCTGAAACGTCCGAATTCATGGAAAGCTGGAGCGGGCGAAGGGATTCGAACCCTCGACCCCAACCTTGGCAAGGTTGTGCTCTACCCCTGAGCTACGCCCGCTCGGCTAGCGGAACCAGGCAGGCCCGGTCCGGGTAAGGCGGCGGCTGCTAGCATGGGCCTCCTAGACCCGCAAGCCCTTCAATCCTTGGGCTTGGCAGACGGCCCCGCCTTCCCACATAGGAGCGCGTAACGAGGGTTTGTGGAGAGCGTGACGTGGCGACTTTGGGAATGAGCGAGGCCGAGCGCGAGGCGGTGGAGAAATTCCGGCGCGACGTTGTCGAGCCGAGCATGACCAGCCTCGTCATCCTCGATTTCTGGGCGGAATGGTGCGGGCCTTGCAAGCAGCTGACTCCCCTCCTTGAAAAGGTCGCGGCCGACTACGCGGACAAAGGCGTCACGCTCGTTAAGCTCAATGTCGATGAAGAGAAGTTCATCGCGGCGCAGTTTCGCATCCAGTCGATCCCGACCGTCTACGCCTTCTTCCAGGGCCAGCCGGTCGCCGATCTGTCGGGCGCGCGCACGGAAGGCCAGCTGACCGGCGCGATCGACCAGATCCTCGCCCAGCTTCCGGTCCAGGGCGAAGCGCAGCAACTCGAGGCCGAGATCGAGCCGCTGATCGCGATGGGCGAGCAGGTGCTCGGCGAGGGCGATGCGGAGCGGGCAGCCAATATCTTCCAGCAGATTTTCGAGATGGCGCCGGAAAATGCGGAGGCGATTTCGGGGCTGGCCCGCGCCTTGCTCGCCGCCGGCAAGGCCGATGAGGCCGCCGCGAAGCTGCAAGACCTGCCCGAAAAGGTCGAGAAGGACCCGGCCATCGGCCGCGCCCGCTCGGCGCTCGCACTGGCCGAGGCCGCGCCGTCCGGCGAAACGGCCGAACTCGAAGCCAGAATCGCCGCAAATCCCGACGATCATCAAGCGCGGATCGATCTTGCCGGAGCGTTGCTGGCCGCCGGTAGCCGCGATGCGGCGGCGGATCAGCTGCTCGAAAGCATCCAGCGCGACCGCGAGTGGGAGGAGGGCGCCGCTCGCAAGAAGCTGCTGCAGATCCTCGAGGCGGTCGGGCTCGAGGATCCCTGGGCCGGCGTTCAGCGCCGCCGTCTCTCGGCGATCCTGTTCGGCTGATGGACACCGCTTTGCTCCGCGTGCCGGTCTTCCCGCTCGCGGGCGCGCTGCTTTTCCCGCGCAGCCAGCTCCCCTTGCACATTTTCGAACAGCGCTACCGGGCCATGGTCCGCGACGCGCTTGCCAGCGACCGGCTGATCGCCATGGTCCAGCCCAAGGACGAGGAGGAGCCGCCAGCGCTCTTCGAGATCGGCTGCATCGGCCATATCGGCGCCTGCGACGAGCTGGAGGACGGCCGTTTCAACCTGGTGCTGGAGGGGCTCAGTCGCTTCCGCATCGCCCGCGAGGCGGACGTGGAGACGCTCTACCGCCAGATCGACGCCGATCGCAGCGGCTTCGACGAGGAGGAGGATCCCGTCCTCGCCCTGGTCCAGCGCGCCGAGGTGGAGCGCGAGGCGCGGCGCTATGCAGACGCGCTCGGCTATATGATCGAATGGGAGCAGGTCTCGCGGCTCGACGACGAGATGCTGGTCAACGGCATCGCCCAGATCGCACCGCTCGACGCCGGTTCCAAACAGGCGCTGCTGGAGGCGCCCGATCTCGCCGTCCGCGCCGATCTGCTCGTCCAGTTCATGCAGTTCCAGCGGATGGCGCCCGGCGGCGCCGACGGGCCCGAAACGCTGCAATGAGCGGCGGCGAGGAAGACCTGACCGGCACCTGGCACGGCTTCTTCCACTATCCCGACCAATTCCCACCCAACGAGTTCCAGGCCGAGCTTAACGACATCGGCGGGACGATCAGCGGCCTGATCACCCAGCCCGGCGAGTTCTTCTATCCGCCGGGCACGATCCTGCAGGCGGTGGTCGAGGGCCAGCGCGAGGGCAGCGAGGTCAGCTTCATCAAGATTTACGACGATCTCGAGCGGCCGACCCCGCATTATCGCGGCTCGATCCTGCCGGGCGGCGACGAAGTGCAGGGCGAATGGACGATTCCCGGCGACTGGTCGGGCACCTTCTTCATGATCCGCGGCGCCGGCGCCAAGGCCGGCGAGGAGAAGAAGGTGAGCGAAGAGGTCCGCTAAATCGGCAAGCCTCTGAGCAAGAGCGGCATTTCGCCCGATTCGCCGCGCGCTTCGGCCATCAGCCGCTCCTTCAAGGGTCCGATCCGCTGCACGGCGCCCATCCCGAAGCGGCGGACCGCCGAGGCCGCCTTGCCCGGTACGCCGTAGAGCCGGGTCAAACTGTCGGTCGCAAGCGCCACCATGAAGGTGTCGAGGCTGCGCCAGCGCTGATAGCGGGCGAGCAATTGCGCGTCGCCGAGATCGAGGCCGAGCCGCGCGCCCTCGACCAGCACCTCGGCCAGCGCGGCGGCGTCGCGGAAGCCGAGATTGAGCCCCTGGCCCGCGATCGGATGGATGCCGTGCGCAGCGTCGCCGATCAAAGCGAAGCGGGTGTCGGTGATCCGCGCCGCATGGTGGAAGCCGAGTGGATAGCTGAAGCGCGGGCCGGCCAGCATCACCGGGCCCAGAAAGCCACCCATGCGCTTCTCGATCTCGTGCGTCAGCGCCCGCTCGGGCAGGCCGAGCGTCGGCGCGGCGTCGCGCGCCTTCACCGACCAAACGATCGCCGAGCGCGGCTTGCCGTCTTCCCCGGCCAGCATCGGCAGGATCGCGAACGGGCCGGCGGGATAGAAGATTTCGTAGGCCGTCTCCTCGTGCGCCCGTTCGTGCGTCACCGTGGCGACGATCGCGACATGATCGTAGCGCCATTGCGCGATCGGAATGTCCGCCGCCTCGCGGCTTGGCGAATTGCGGCCCTCAGCACCGATCACCAACGGCGCGCCGATGCTTCGGCCGTCGGTAAGCGTCACCCGTGCTCCCACGCCATCGCGGACCACCTCGACCGGCTTCGAAAGCATCCTGAGCTCGACCGCCCCCGCATCGAGCGCGCAATCGCGCAGTGCGGCGCGGAGCAGCCGGTTTTCGACCATGATACCGAGCGGATCGTCGTCTGCCCCGGGCTCAAACGCGATGCCCCCCGGTTTCAGCCCGTCGCTGACCCGGATCGCGCGGATGTGGCAGGTGACGCCTTGCAGCCGCTCGGCCACGCCGATCGCCTCCAGCATCCGCCAGGACGAGCTGGAGACCGCGGTGGCGCGGCCGTCATAGCTGGGCGCGATCTGCGTTGCGGGATCGGCCGGATCGACGACGATCGTGCGGAGCCCATGCTTGTCGAGCGCGAGCGCCAGCGTGAGCCCGACAAGGCCGCCGCCGAGGATGATCACGTCCGCGCGCTCCATTTACCCGCCTTAGCGTTGCCCCGCTGCAACGCCAAGCGCTTGACCCGGGAGTCCCGCTGGGCGCATGACATGAAAAGGGAACATTTGGGGCACAGTTAATGGCGACTGCATCCGCGCACGACGCCCGGCCGGGCCGCCTCGAGCAATGGCGCGAGGGTTCGCGGCGCATCGCGCGGCGCTCCAAGGGCGTCTTCGGTGGCATCGCGCTCGTCCTCGTCAGTCTGTTCGCGCTCGTTTCGCTGATCAGCTACCATGCCAGCGATCCTTCGCTAAACACCCAGGCGGCTGGCCCGGTGCGCAATTGGATGGGCGGATTCGGCGCCTGGATCTCCGATTTCCTGCTGATGCTGATGGGCCCGCCGGTCGTGCTGCTGCTGCCGGTCGTCTTCCTGCTTGGCCTCCGCCTCGCCCGCGGCGTGGAGCCGGGACGCTGGGGCCGGGCGCTGACCCTTTCCTTCCTTGGCATCGCCTTGATCGGTGCTGCCGCAGGTCTCTTCGCGGGCGGCGCGGTCAACGGGCTGGTCGCGGGCTGGGGGGGGGCGATCGGGCTTGGCATCGCCAGCCTGATCGAGCTGGCGCTCGGCGCGCTGGGCGACGCCAGCGTCACCGAGCCGTTCCGGATCGCGATCCTCGCCATCACCGCGGCGATCGGCCTCGTCCTTTGCCTCGCCAGCTTCGGTCTCACCTCCGAGGAGAAAAGCTGGCTCGCCAATCGTCGCGTCCGCCGCGACGCCTTCGCCGAAGCGGGGGACGATTATGAGGAACCGGTCCGCCGCCCGGCCCGCTCGCCCGTCACCCCGCCGGCCGAGCCGCGTCACCCGCTGATCGCCGATCGCCAGCGCGAGCCCGCGGCGCGCCGCCCCCTGCGCGAACGGCAGCCGTCCCTGGCGCTGGGTGACAGCTATACGCTGCCTTCGGTCGACCTGCTCAATCCCCCACCCAAAGCGGTCAACGTCGTGCTCGACAAGGCGGCGCTCGAGCGCAACGCGCGCCTGCTGGAAAGCGTGCTCGACGATTTCTCGGTCAAGGGCGAGATCGTGGAGGTGCGCCCCGGCCCCGTCGTCACCATGTACGAGCTGGAGCCGGCGAGCGGCATCAAGGCGAGCCGCGTGATCCAGCTCGCCGACGACATCGCCCGCAACATGTCGGCGCTTTCGGCCCGGGTCGCGACCATTCCGGGCCGCGCCGTGATCGGCATCGAGCTGCCCAATGCCAAGCGCGAGATGGTGAGCTTTTCCGAGCTGGTCGCCAGCCCCGCCTTCGAGGATCAGGTGGCCTCGTTACCGATCATCCTCGGCAAGAACATCGCCGGCGATCCGGTCGTCGCCGATCTGGCGCCGATGCCGCATCTGCTCGTCGCCGGCACCACCGGCTCGGGCAAGTCGGTGGGCCTCAATTGCATGATCCTTTCCCTGCTCTACCGGCTGACGCCCGAGCAGTGCAAAATGATCCTGATCGATCCCAAGATGCTCGAACTCAGCGTCTATGACGACATCCCGCACCTCCTGTCTCCGGTCGTCACCGAGCCCGCCAAGGCGATCCGCGCGCTCAAATGGACGGTCGAGCAGATGGAGGAGCGCTACCGGATGATGGCCTCGGTCGGCGTGCGCCAGCTTTCCTCGTTCAACGCCAAGGTGCGCGAAGCGAAGATGAAGGGCCAGGCGCTCGGCCGCCGCGTCCAGACCGGCTACGATCCCGAAACCGGCCAGCCGCGCTACGAAATGGAGGAGCTGGAATACGAGGTCCTGCCCCAGATCGTCGTGGTGGTCGACGAGCTCGCCGACCTGATGATGACCGCGGGCAAGGAGGTCGAGTTCCTGATCCAGCGCCTCGCCCAGAAGGCGCGCGCGGCCGGCATCCACCTGATCATGGCAACGCAGCGCCCCTCGGTCGATGTGATCACCGGCGTCATCAAGGCGAACCTGCCGACGCGCATCTCGTTTTCCGTCACCTCGAAGATCGACAGCCGCACCATCCTCGGCGAGCAGGGCGCCGAGCAACTGCTCGGCAAGGGCGACATGCTCTACATGCCCGGCGGCAAGCAGATCGCGCGCGTCCACGGACCCTTCGTGTCGGACGAGGAGGTCCGCGCCGTCGCCGATTTCTGGCGCACGCAGGGTTCGCCCGACTACGTCCAGTCGGTCACCGAGGAACCGGAGGACGGCGGCTACCTGTTCGAAGGCCAGCCGATCAGCGAAGACGATGCCGAGACCCAGCTTTTCCGCAAGGCCGTCCAGGTCGTCGCCGAGAGCCAGAAGGCCTCGACCTCCTACCTCCAGCGCCAGCTCCGCGTCGGCTACAACAACGCCGCCCGGCTGATCGAGCGGATGGAGAAAGAGGGCGTGGTCAGCGCCCCCGATCATGTCGGCCGGCGCGAGGTCCTGGTTGACACAGAAGGCCGGCCTTTGGTCTAGGCCCAGAGGGAACCGGCAGGGTTCACTGGACATTCAAGCAGGGGCCGCGATATCCGCGCGGCGATCATCCCGGACACGACCCAAAGGATTTTTTTCAATGCTGCGT
>DATINU010000243.1:0-1721 GCA_035473955.1 Allosphingosinicella sp. | reverse complement strand
GCTGGTTCGACGTGCCCGACCAGTGGACGCTCAAGAAGGCGCTGGAGATCGTGGACGCCGAGCCGCACCCGCCGCAATTCACGCAGATCGTCCTGGTGTCGAGCCACACGCCCTTCGCGCCGGTGCCGCCCTATGTCGAGGACTGGACCGACGTCGGTCCCTACAAGTCGATCGCGCAGGAGGAATGGAACCGCATCTACCGGGATCCCGACTGGTGGCACCTCGAGGCGCCCTACTTGGAGTCAGTGAAGTACGATCTGAAGGCGCTCGCGGGCTGGATGCGCCAGCTCAAGGGCCAGCCGCTCATCATCATCCTCGGCGACCATCAGCCGCCTGGCTTCGTCTCGGGCGCGGAGGCACCGCACACCGTGCCGATTCATGTGCTCTCGCGCGACGAGGACCTGGTGTTGCCGTTCACGAGCCTCGGCTATGTCGCGGGTGCGATCCCGCCCGAAGCCGGTCCCGTCAAGTGCATGGAGAGCTTCCTGCCGGATTTCCTGAGCCTGTTCGCGAGCGGCCATTCCGTCGCCGCGGCACCCGATGCCGCGGCACCCGCCGCCCTGCCGGACCCCTGATCGGAGCGCGCCTTTGACGATCGATCCCTACGCGCTCCGGGCGGCTCACGCGCATTACCGCTCGCAAGGCTATGCGGTGCTGCCGGCCGTGTTCAATCCGGCGGAAGTCGCCGCGATTGCCGAAGGCTTCGACCGGCACTGGTCGATGGGCATGAGCTATCGCGCCAGCTTCCGGCACAGCAACCTGCTCTATCGCCTCGGCCAGGATCCGAAGCTCGGCAAGATCGTGCGGCTGGTGCAATGGCCCTGCTACGGCGACCCCGTCCTCGAGACGGTCCGGCGCGACCCGCGCCTCTTCGAGATCCTGGCGCCGCTCCTGGGCCGCGACATCAAGCAGATCGTCAACCAGCTGCACTGGAAGCCGCCCGGCGCCGCCGAGACGAGCTTCGCCTTCCACCAGGACGCGCGCTTCCGCCGGCCGCCCGAGTGCTATCGCAACCTCGCGATCTCCTACGTGCAGACCGGCATCGCCGTCGACCGGCAAACCCGCGAGAACGGCTGCATGCGCGTGCTGCCGGGCTCGCATTTGAACGGCGAGCTCCAGATACCCATGCCGGCGCAGGTGCAGGGCGCGGCGCCGGACGAGGCGGCGCTCCGCGCGGCCGGCCTCGATCCCGCGCGCGCTCTCGACGTCGAGCTGCAGCCCGGCGACATCGTGATCTGGAGCGCATTCCTGGTGCACGGCTCCGGCCCCAACACGACGCCGGGCGACCGCCGCTTCCACAGCAACGGCTATGTCCGCGCCGCCGATTGCGACCGCGGCGAGTGGACCTTCCGCGACGGTCAGCCCATCGGCATCAACATACCCAGCCTCGTCCACTACGAGGACCTCGTCGACCACCCCGAGCCGCACTATGTCGACGAGCGCGCGCCGCCGGCGGAGACGCTGTAGCGCGCCGGGCGCGGTCCCCGACCCTTCGACACGCCGCTGCGCGGCGCGCTCAGGGCGAGGGGGGTCTTACAGGGCAATCCAATCTCCCTCGTCCTGAGCGCAGGTGGAAGGCCTGTGTCGAAGGACCAGGGTCCGCTCAGAGCCCGGCGACCACTCTCCGGAATGCGTCGGCGAAGCCACCGCATTCACCAGTTGAACTTCCAACAATTCCACCGCCGAAACCTCTGACAACGTCAATCTCCAGGAATTGCGCC
>DATINU010000242.1:0-5095 GCA_035473955.1 Allosphingosinicella sp. | reverse complement strand
GCGACGCGCTCTTCAAAGGCACCAGCGTGGACGGAGTCTACGATGCCGATCCCAAGCAGGTGGCGGATGCAAAGCGTTATGAAACAGTGAGTTTCGACCGGGTTCTCTCGGATAATCTCAAAGTCATGGACGCCACCGCAGTGGCGCTTTGCCGCGACAACAATATTCCGATCGTCGTCTTCAACATCCGCGAGCAGGGCAATCTGGCCCGCGTGCTCGGCGGCGACGGCACGGCGACGATCGTCACCAACTGAGAAGGAGCTGACCATGCCGGCCTATGACAAAGGGGATATCCAGCGCCGCATGCACGGCGCAGTCGAGGCTATGAAGCACGATCTTGGCGGCCTGCGCACGGGCCGCGCCTCCACGGCGCTGCTCGATCCGATCCAGGTGGAGGTCTACGGCGCCAACATGCCGCTCAACCAGGTGGCGACGGTCTCGGCGCCGGAGCCGCGCATGCTCTCCGTCCAGGTCTGGGACCGGTCGAACGTGACGCCGGTTGAAAAGGCGATCCGCAACGCCGGGCTCGGCATCAACCCGATCGTCGACGGCCAGAATATCCGTCTGCCCATCCCCGATCTCACCGAGGAGCGCCGCAAGGAGCTCGCCAAGCTCGCCCATCAATATGCCGAGAAGGCGAAGATCGCGGTCCGCAACGTCCGCCGCGACGGCATGGACGATCTGAAGACCGACGAGAAGAAGAAGGACATCAGCGAGGACGAGCACAAAAGGCTCGACACCGAGGTGCAGAAGCTGACCGACGATTCGATCAAGGAGATCGACGAGATCCTCGCCAGTAAGGACAAGGAAATCCTCCAGAAGTGAGCGCCGAGCCGGCCAAGGCTGGCCCGGAGGCTGGCGCAGTCCCGCGCCACGTCGCCATCATCATGGACGGCAACGGCCGCTGGGCGAAGGCGAGGGGGCTGCCCCGCGCCGCCGGCCACCGCGCCGGCGCCGAAGCCGCGCGCAAGGTGCTGCGCGCCGCCGGCGAGGCCGGGGTCGAATGCCTGACGCTCTATGCCTTCTCCTCGGAGAATTGGCGACGCCCCAAGCAGGAGATCAGCGACCTGACCGGCCTGCTGCGCTTCTACATCCAGCGCGAGCTGGCCAGCCTGCACAAGGAAGGCATCCGCCTCAAAATCCTCGGCGATCACAATGCTTTCGAGGCCGATGTTGCGACGATGGTCGATAAAGCCGTGGCGAAGACTGCCGACAATCGCAGGATGACGCTCGCCATCGCCCTCAACTACGGTGCGCGCGCCGAACTGGTTCAGGCCGCGCGGATGGCGGCGGCTGCGGGGGAGATCGATGAGGCGTCGATCGAGGCCGCGCTCGACACCGCGGGTCTGCCGCCGCTCGACCTTTTGATCCGGACCTCGGGCGAGCACCGACTCTCGAATTTCCTGCTCTGGCAGGCAGCCTATGCCGAGCTCTTGTTCGTCGATACCCTCTGGCCCGATTTCGACGGCGACGCACTCCGCGCCGCCTTTGGCGCATTCGCCGGGCGCGAGCGCCGCTACGGAGGCCTATGACCGACACGTCAGCACCCGCGCCCGCCCCGAAATCGGACCTCTCGACCCGCTTCGCCGCCGGCGTGGTAATGGCCACCGGCGCGGTCGCCGCCGCCTATATCGGCGGCTGGGCCTTTCGCGTCCTCGTGCTGGCCGCCGGCGCGGTGATGCTCGTCGAATGGGCCGATATGCACAGAGTGAAGCGGCTCTGGGCCTGGGCGGGCGCCCTGTTTCTCGCGGGGGCGTTGCTCGGCGGCATGGAATATCTCTACCCGGCGAGCACGTGGGTGGATGAGGCCGAGGTCGCGGCCGACATGCTCGATCCCAATTGGCTGGCCTTCGGCGGCATTGCCGGGCTCGCCGTCTTGCTCGGCCTCGTCAGCGTCCGCCCCGTCATGGGCGCCGGCTTCCTCTATGTCGCGCTGCCGAGCTTCGCCCTGCTCAGCCTCTCCTGGGTGTGGGAGACGCTCGTCCTGTGGGTGTTCGTCGTCACCTGGGCGGTCGATATCGGCGCCTATTTCGCCGGGCGCGGCATTGGCGGGCCAAAGCTCGCCCCCGCGATCAGCCCGAACAAGACCTGGGCAGGGCTGATCGGCGGAGTGATCGCCTCGGCCCTCTTCGGCTGGCTCTTCGCCAGCTGGTTCGAGATGCCCGCTTTCTTCCTCTATGCGGGCGGCCCGCTGGCGGTCGTCGCGCAGGCCGGCGACCTGTTCGAAAGCTGGCTGAAGCGCCGGGCCGGGATCAAGGATTCGGGCAGTCTGCTGCCTGGCCATGGCGGCGTCCTCGACCGGCTCGACGGGCTGCTCGCCGTCGCGCTGGTGACGACCCTGCTGCTGATGGCGGGGTTTTGGACCGAGTGACGATGCGCAAGGTCACGATCCTCGGCGCGACTGGCTCGGTCGGCCGCTCGACGCTCGACCTGATCGAGCGCCATCGCGACGCGTTCGAAGTGGTGGCGCTGACCGCCCACAAGGATGTCAAAGGCCTCGCCGCGCTGGCCCGAACCTTTCGCCCGGAACAGGCGGTGATCGGCGACGAAAGCCTGCTCGCAAGCCTCAGCGAGGCCTTGGCCGGCACCGGCGTCGAAGCGCTGGCGGGGGAAGATGCGGTCGAGGCGGCCGCGGCTTCGGGCGCCGACTGGACCATGGCCGCGATCGTCGGCACGGCCGGGTTGAAGCCGGTGATGCGCGCGCTGAAGGGCGGCGGCACGGTGGCGCTGGCCAACAAGGAGGCCCTGGTTTCGGCCGGGCAGCTGATGATGCGGGCCGCGGCGGCGAGCGGCGCGACCCTGCTGCCGGTCGATTCCGAGCATAATGCGATCTTCCAATGCTTCGATCGCGAGCGGCCGAAGAGCGTCCGCAAGATCATCCTGACCGCGAGCGGCGGCCCGTTCCGTACCTGGCCGATCGAGCGGATGCGCGCCGCGACGCCCGATCAGGCCGTTGCCCACCCCAATTGGTCGATGGGCGCCAAGATTTCGGTCGATTCGGCGACGCTGATGAACAAGGGCCTGGAGCTGATCGAGGCGTTCCACCTGTTCCCCGTGGGCGCCGACGCGCTGGATGTGGTCGTCCACCCGCAATCGGTGATCCACAGCCTCGTCGAATATGTCGATGGCTCGGTGCTGGCCCAGCTCGGCGCGCCGGACATGCGCGTGCCGATCGCTTACACGCTCGCCTGGCCCGAGCGGATGGAGACCCCCTGCGAGCGGCTCGATCTGGTTTCGCTCGGCGCACTCGATTTCGAGGCACCGGACCTGACCCGCTTCCCCGCGCTCGGCCTCGCCCGCGCGGCGCTGGCGCAAAACGGCGCAAAGCCCGCCATTCTCAACGCCGCCAATGAGATAGGAGTCGCTTCTTTCCTTGAAAGACGGCTCGGTTTCCTCGATATCGCGGCGCTGGTCGGCGCGGTGCTCGACCGTTATGACCCGCCGGCGCCGGCGTCGATCGACGCGGTGCTGGAGATCGACCGCGAGGCCAGACGCGTGGCCGCCGAGGTCGCAGGAAAGATCGCCCAGTGAGCAGTCCCGGTTTCTTCTTCACCATCCTCGCCTTCCTGCTCGTCATCGGGCCGCTGATCTTCATCCACGAGCTCGGCCATTATTTCGCCGGCCGCTGGTTCGGGGTGAAGGCGGACACCTTCTCGATCGGCTTCGGGCGCGAGATCACCGGCTGGACCGACCGGCGCGGCACGCGCTGGAAGGTCGGCTGGCTTCCCCTGGGCGGCTACGTAAAGTTCGCCGGCGACATGAGCCCGGCCTCGACCCCCAATGACGAATGGCTGTCGCTGCCCGCCGAGGAGCGCAACCAGACCTTCCAGGCGAAGAAGCTCTGGCAGCGCTTCATCATCGTTGCCGCCGGCCCGATCACCAACTTCCTGTTCGCGATCGTCGCGCTGATGATCATCTTCGCCACGGTCGGTTATCCGACCACGCCGGCCGTGATCGGCGAGGTCGTGCCGGGCTCGGCCGCACAGGCCTCCGGCTTCCGGGTCGGCGACCGGATCGTCCAGGCCGACGGCCGCACCATCGCGACCTTCGCGGACCTCAGGGCCTATGTCGCGCTCCGCCCGGAGCAGGACATGGCCTTCACCGTCCAGCGCAACGGGCGCGAGATCGTGATCAACGTGCGGCCCCGCGCCACCATGGAGCAGGATCAGTTCCGCAACGAGGCGCGGACCGGCTCGCTCGGCGTCAGGCCCGGCGGCAACCTTCAATTGTCGCCCCTGCCGTTGCAACAGCTGCCCGGGGCGGCGGTGCGCACGACGATCGGCACGGTCGAAAACATGCTCACCGCGCTGGGCCAGGTGATCACCGGCCGCCGCTCGATGAAGGAGCTCGGCGGCCCCTTGAAGATCGCCGAGGTTTCGGGGCAGCAGGCGAGCCTCGGCTGGCTCAACTTCTTCTGGCTGATGGTGATGGTCTCAATTAATCTGGGATTCATCAACCTCTTGCCAATCCCGCTCCTGGATGGCGGCCATCTGCTGTTCTACTTGATCGAGGGAGTGAGGCGAAAGCCGCTGAAGCCGGCGGCCCAGGAATGGGCGTTCAGAACCGGTCTGGCGGTGCTGCTGGCGCTGATGATCTTCGTGACCTTCAACGACCTGGCCTCTTTTGGCCTCTTCACCAAGCTTGGCGGGTTGATCGGGTGAGCGGGATCGGGCAGGGCAGGCGCCGACAGGGAGTAAGGCGGGCGAGCAACCCGACCATGTTTTTAAAAAGGCGGGAACGCGTGACGGCCAACCGAGTATTTCCCAAGGGACGTAAGCTTTGTGCCCTGCTGCTGGCAGGCTCGATGATCGGCGGCTTCGCCGCGCCCGCGCTGGCGCAGCAGCCGGTCCCCCTGCAGGTCGCTCCGCCGGTCGCGGCGCTGCCCGCGCAACCGGCGCGGACCGTGCAATCGCTCACCGTGCAGGGCAACCAGCGGCTCGAGATCGAAACCGTCCTGTCTTATATCTCGCTCCGGGTCGGCGAGCCCTATGACAATGAACTGCTCGATCAGGCCCTCAGGGACCTGCTCGCCACCGAATTATTCGCTGACGTGCAGATCGCCGGCGCCGATACCGGCAATCTGCTCATCTAGGTC
>DATINU010000241.1:0-11602 GCA_035473955.1 Allosphingosinicella sp. | reverse complement strand
CGATCTCCGCCGCCGTCACCGGCCCGGGGTGATAGGCGACGACCGTATCGACTTCGCGGGAGCGCGCGCCCAGCAGCATCGCCATCCGTCCGCCATAGCAGAAGCCCAGCGCGCCGATCCCGGTTTGCCGCACGAAGCTCTGCGCCCGCAGATATTCGATGCCCGCCTGAATATCGTTCAGGACATCGCTGTCAGTATGGGCTGCGCTGGCCGCCCGCAGTTCCTGCGGGGTCCGCGCCGAATCGGGGAGGATGTGGAAAATGTCGGGCGCGAGGCCGACATAGCCGGCAAGCGCGAGCGCGGCGCAGGTGTTCGGAATATATTCCTCGCTGATCCGGTTGCCGGCGATCACCAGCACGGCGGGATAGACGCCCTCCGCCCGGGGTCGCGCGAGATAGCCGCCGATGGAAGGCTGGCCGTTATGGATGAAGCTGACCGGGCCGTGCGTCGCGCGCGGATCGTCGAGCACGCGGGTCGGGGGCGGGGGCGCGGAGGCGGGCGCCGCCGCCTGCCCCAGCGCGGGGCCGGCGATCCCCGCCACGGCCATGCTCATCGTGCCGGCGAGAATCGCGCGGCGCATTGCATCCGGGCTGCAGCCGTCTTCGTTCGAGCACATTGGCGCGGACCTCCTTCGAAGAGGATGCGTCAATGCAGGGCCGTCGTCCAGTATTCCGGCGCGAACGCTCGCTTAGCTTGGCGGATGCTGTTCGGCGCGGGCGCCCATTCCGGCCGGGGCGATGTTGAAGATCCGCGAAATCAGGGCCTCGAGCGCCTGGAACACCGAATCGACCCCGAATCCCGCCACGAAAGAGATGGCGGACGCGGACAGTGTGACCGGCCCAAGCAGCGCGGTCTCCGATTCGCCGCTCCCCGGCGCGGCGATGAACAGGCTGATGCAGGCGCCGATCACCGCCCCGAGCGCGAGCTGCTGGAAGGTCAGCTGGATGTCGCGCGGGCTGAGCAGGCTGGCCTTGATCTTGCGCGACAGCGTCCGCACCACCGCCGCGATCGCACCGAGGAAACCGTAAAGCACGGGCAGGATGCCCGATCCGAGCAACGTGGCGAACCAGGCGGCCGAATAGGGCCCGTCGCCGATCGACCAGGTGTCGAGGCCGTCCTTGACCGGCACCCAGCGCTCGACCGCCATAGTCCGCGCCAGACACGCATCGCGCATGTCGTTGGTCGTGTAGCGCTGCGTGCGGCCGCACGGATAGAGGTGGAACACGTCCGGCCGTGGCGGCGCAGCCGTCTGCGTCGGCGGCGGAGAACCGGCTCCGCCGGGCTCCTCCGCACTCTGTTCGGCCGCGGCCGCCGCCGCGATCATCGCCGATTGCGCCGTGCCGACCCGCGCATCGGCCTGGACCAACTCGGCGCGCGCCGCGGTGAAATCCGCGAGCGCCGCATTGACCACGGCGAGGTACCAGGAGAGGGCGAGCGTCATGGCGAGAGCGAGTGCCGCAAGCCAGACCACCCAGGTCATCATGCCGCGGAAGATGCGGGCGCGGTCGATGAGATCCGGATAGGCGTCGCAGGCCAGCGAACTGCGCGAGGGCGGCGGAGCATCGCCGCCAGACCGGCGCCGCAGCCTCAGCAGACGGGGCCGCTCTTCCTGCGACACCATCAGGGTGAAGGCGATCGTCGCGCCGCTGGCGGGTTTGGCGAGGCCGTTCAGATAGTCGCGGGCCCGGATCAGCAGGGCCGCGTCTTTCGCCAGCTTGTCGGGTTGCGGATTGTTTTCCTTGGGCGGCCAGGTGATCTTACAGACCTGCTCGATCCAGTCCGCGGGCAAATCATCGGGCGGCGGCATGCGCGCGGACAACGCGGCGATGGTGACTTCGGGGTTGGCCGAAATGTTGTCGAGCAGCAGATGGACCTCGCTGCGCGTCCGATCGAGGATGAACGCCGTCGGATCGCCGCCGCAGCCACCGCCACCATCGTCACCGCCGCCGCCACCGGCCTTTCCAGGTGGTGGCAACGTCTCCGGCGCTTCGTCGCGATCTTCTCCCGCCACGGCCCCCTCCCGATTATTTTCTTTCTCTTTCTTGCTTATGTCATGCCGGGACTAGGCAAACAAGTTGCCGGTCTCCGGTCATTATTTCGCCGTCGAGTGCGATCAGCGGACGCCGAACGTCCAGCCTTCGCTTCTCGCGAGGCCCGGCGTCAGCCCGGCGGGGTGCCAGTATCGCGGATCGGCGGCGATCGCGCGCATGCCGGCGGCGGCGATCAGCACGTCGGTTTCATGATCGCTGGGGGAGGCCTTGGCCCGGAGCGGCCGCGCGCCGAGCGCGACCAGGGCCTGATCGAGCGTCTCGGGGGTGCGGACCTTGCGGCCGCTGAGTCCCGCCACCCGGATGAAGAGACGCGTGTAGATTTCGACGACCAGGCTGCCGCGGGCAGGCAGCGGATCGAACGGCCAGACGGGCACGCGGCCCGCCAGCCGGTGCAGCAGCCGCATGCCGGCGAAGCTCGCCTTGGCGACCTGCGCGGCGCCGATCGCATCGTAGACGGTCGAGGCCTTGCCGCCGCCGGTGGCGTTGAAGGCGTCTTCGCAGACGCGGTGGTGGAGGAAATCGCGTTTCGGCCCGTCGGCGGCGCCGAAATAGAAATGGCGGCGGTGGCGCGTCTCGAGGAAGCCGGCAGCGCCGAGATCCTCGTCGCCGCAGGCCGAGTCGACATAGGCCCAGAATGCCTTCGCTTCTCTCGGGATTCCGCGTTCGCCGGGCAGGTAGTCGCCGCGCGCCGCGATCGGCGGGGCAGCGCAGAAATCGAAGCCGAACAGGGTCGGCGCCTCCGCCGCCGCCTCAACGAGCCAATCGAGCACCTCGGCTCGGGACCAGGCATGGCCGGGACGGACCAGCGCCGGCGCCGCCCCACCGGTCTTGCACATGGCGATCGCGATGCCCTTATGGCGCTTCCCCTTGGCGCCCGACCAGTCGATCGCGACGAAACGCACGAATTCCGGAATCACTTCGGCTTCCGCGGCTTCACCTTGGCCTTGGCGGCGGCCCAGTCGCGCGCGCGTTCGACGATTGCGCGGACCCGCTCCGGATCCGGGCTGTCGTAACGGATCAGGACGGCTGGCCAGCCCTCGTAATGCGGCGTCTGCCAGAAGGTATCCGGATCGGTTTCCTTCAGCATCTCAACTGTGTCCAGATCGATGCCCACGCCGAAGGAGGTCTTGTCCTCATGTCCGGTGTAGAGAAAGGCGCGGCCGTTCGAGACGATTTTCACCGCCGGCTTGCCGTAGCTGGTCGAAAGCTCGGTATCGGGCAGCGACAGCGCGAAGCCGACCGCTTTCTCCCAGCTGTCGATCCGCTCAATCATCCGCCTGGGTCGCGTCGGTTACGTTGCAGCCGGGAAAGCCGTCGCTGTTGGCGACGCGGATCGTGTCGCCGACCTCGATCCCGAAATGGCGGCGCTCCGGCGGCGGCTCGCCCTCGCGCGGCTGTCCCTCGGTCCAGCTGACGGACACGCAGTCCGCGCGGGGCCAGCCGTCGATCCGCCACTCCTCGCCCTGCGGCAGCACGTCGCTTGAGAATATCTGCGCCGTCCCCTCGGCGTCCACCCGCCAGATCGCGATCCCCTCGAGATTGCCGTAGCCTGCGCCCGAGACCTGGACGGCGGCGAAATAGCGCCCGTCGGACGAGAAGACCGGCGCCTCGCCGGTTTCGATCACCGCCGCTTCGCCGCTCATCCGGCGATCGATCAGACGGTAGCCGAAAAACTCGTAGCCGATGAAGGAGAAGCCGAAGAAGCGGCCGTCGCCATATTGCGCGAAGCTCTCCGGCTCCATCTGGGCGATGTCGATGACCATGTCGGCGCCGTTCAGGCCGCGCACGACCAGCCGATCCCGTTCCGACACTCGCACCGTCGCCTGAAGTCCCGCCGGGATGACCGGCGCCCGCTTCGGACGGCCGAGCACCGCCTCGATTTCGTCTTGCGCCTCGAATTCCTGCGCCGGAGCGGGCGTTCCGGCAAGGAGCGCGCCGGCGAGCAGCGCAAGCTCAATCCTGTTTCTTCGCACGTTGCTCCTCCCACCATGCCATGCGCTCGGCGACGCGCTTTTCAAAGCCGCGATCGGTCGGCGTATAGAAGGTCTGCGGCGCCATCTCCTCGGGCCAGTAATTGTCGCCCGAAAAGCCGCCCTCGGCATCGTGATCGTATTGATAGCCGGCGCCGTAGCCGATCTGCTTCATCAGCTTGGTCGGCGCGTTGAGGATGTTCTTGGGCGGCAGCAGCGAGCCGGTTTCCTTCGCGCTCCGCCAGGCGCCCTTCTGCGCCATATAGACGGCGTTCGATTTGGGCGCGGTGGCCAGATAGAGGCAGGCCTGGACGATGGCGAGCTCGCCTTCGGGCGAGCCGAGGAAATCGTAGGTATCCTTGGCGGCGATGCATTGGACCAGCGCATTGGGATCGGCGAGGCCGATGTCCTCGGAAGCCGCGCGGGTCAGGCGGCGAAGCAGGTAGAGCGGCTCCTCGCCCGCGGTCAGCATCCGCGCGAGATAATAAAGCGCGGCCTGCGGATCGGAGCCGCGGATCGCTTTGTGCAGCGCGGAGATCAGGTTGTAATGGCCCTCGCGGTCCTTGTCGTAAACCGCGACCCGGCGATGGAGCAAGGCGGCCAGCTCGGCGGGCTCGAGCGGCTTTTCGAGCGCGATGGAGAAGAGCGTTTCGGCCTGGTTGAGCAGGAAGCGGCCGTCGCCGTCGGCGGTGGCGATCAGCGCCTCGCGCGCTTCCCCGGTCAATGGCAGCGCGCGGCCTTCCAGTTCTTCAGCCCGGTCCAGCAGCTTGCCGAGCGCCGCGGCGTCGCGCCGGTTGAGGATCAGCACCTGTGCGCGGCTCAGCAGCGCCGCGTTCAACTCGAAGCTCGGATTCTCGGTGGTCGCTCCGACCAGCACGACCGTGCCGTTCTCGACATAGGGCAGGAAGCCGTCCTGTTGGGCACGGTTGAAGCGATGGATCTCGTCCACGAACAGCAAGGTCTGCTTGCCGAGCTTGGCGAATTCGCGCGCCTCAGCGAACACTTTCTTGAGGTCCGCGACGCCGGAGAAAACCGCGGAAATCGCGACGAACCGCATCCCGACCGCATCGGCGAGCAGCCGCGCGATCGTGGTCTTGCCGGTGCCGGGGGGTCCCCAGAGGATCATCGAAGCGAGCTTGCCCGCCGCCACCATCCGGCCGATCGCACCGTCCGCGCCGGTCAGATGCTCCTGCCCGACCACCTCGTCGAGCGCGCGCGGACGAAGCCGATCGGCCAACGGCGCATTTTCGGACGGCGCGCCGGCCGTCGCCTCGGGCGGAGTATCGTTTTGGAAAAGATCGGCCACGCACGGGAATTTAGGCGCAAAGCAGCGCGCTTGCCACCTAGTCTTCGATCACTTCTTCCTCGATCACCACCGGCGGTGGAATCGCCTCGGTGATCACGCGGGCGGCGATCAGCTCTTCGTTGCTCGGGTACCAGATGTCCTCGGGCGGTACGCGCAGGACATGGTCGAGGAAGGCATCGCTGATCCCGCCCTCACGATAGAGCTGGCGCATCTCCTCGATCATAGCCGTGCGTTCGCTCTCCTCCATGCCGGGGAAGCTCGGCTGGTGGAAGCCGACCCCGGCGTCCGGGCCGATCACGCGATGCCGCCCGGCGATCAGGACGAAGGTGCAGGCCGAGGCGCAATGATCGTCGACCCGCGTGTCGAGCCCGCGCGCCTTGACGAGCGCGGCCATGCGCTGTCCTTCGAAGATCCGGCCGCCATCCGATTCCAGCGCCACCATCCTGAGCCGAGGCGCCCCGGCGACGGCGGCGGCGAAGCGCTCGGAGCTGCCGGCGGTCAGGTTGCCGGTGACGCTCAGGGTCCGGCCGTCCCGGCTCAGCGCGAGCCGCGCTTCGTTGCCGATCGGATCGTAGCCGAAGGCGAGGCTGCCGAATTCGACGCCCTGCAGGGTCAGGTTGTGCAGCGGCACCAGCAACGCCACCGAGGCGAAGCCGACCATCACCCGCGCCATGATCGCGGAAGGCTCGGCGCCGCCGCGCCCGACGTGGAAGCCCGCCGCCCGCCAGATCCCGACCTGTGCCCAGATCGCATAGCCGAAGAACAGCAGGATGAAGGCAAGCCAGACGATCGCGCTGAAGCGCAGCGAGCCGACCAGCTCGTGCAAGTGCTGCATCAGGTAGGGCACGCCGAGCGAGAAGAGTATCCAGCCGGCGACCCCGTTCAGCCAGAAGGCCTTGGTCAGCGAAAGCCCGCCCCGCCAATGGCGGACGAGATAATTGCCGCCGAGCGAGGCGGGATCGTCGTCGGGGAAGGCCATGGCTCAGGGCGCGGGGCGGATGGATCCGCTGAGCGTGATCGTCGAATCCGGCCCGTATTGCGGCCGTGCCGTCTGCGGCCGTGCCGAAACCAGCGGGCTGGCCGCGGCCGGAAGGCCGGGCCGCGAGCCGATGACGGCGAAAGGCGGCACCTCGCCATTCGCCGCGATGTCGAGCAAGGCGCCGTCGCAGGCACGGCCGATGCAGCGGATGAAATAGCGCTCATCGCCGGCGGGCGGGCCGAAACGCTGCATGAAATCGGGGGCGCCCGCGCCTCGAAGCGCGGCGGAACCGGGCGCGATCAGCGTCACGGTCTGCGCGCCGTTCATCCGGAGCCGCAGGCGGACACGCTGGCCGGGTCCGCTCCCGGTCTTGCCGATCTCCTCGATCATGGGCGGTTGAACGGCAGCGGCCGGCGCCGGCGCGGCCCAGCGCCGCCGGGTCGTGTAGGGCATTTCGACGCGCTCCCACGCCGCTTCCAAGGGCACGGGCGCGCCGTCATTGTTGACCGCGAAGCGGGCCGATCCGGCTGCCTGATCCCAGACATATTCGATCGTGAAGAGCTGCTGCTTGTCGGCGCTGTAGGCCGGGGTCAGGCCCGCCGCCAGCCAGCCCAGAATGGCGAGATCCATGCCGCCCGCGACGGCGAAGAGTGTACGCATGCGGGCGAGGAGCGGAACCAGCTCGATCAGCGCCGGGAGCATGATCGCGGCGCCGAGCGGCGCGAAGACCCAGAGCGGGCCGCTGCTCAGCAGTTCCTCGAACAGGCCGAGCGCCGGGCCGAAGGTGAGGTAGAGGACGAAAGCCGCCGCAATCGCGCCGGCCTGCTCGGCTTTGGCCCACCAGCGCCGTCCCGCCATGCCGAGCGCGGCGAGCAAGGGCGGAGCGAGGAAGTAGATCGCGCCGCCCGGCGCAACGACGCACAATCCGGCGCCGAGCGCCAGGAAGAGCAGCCAGAAGGCGGCGCGCAGCCGCGTCCGTTCAGCAGTGCGCGCGACGAGCAGCAGCCCGATCAGGCAGGCGGCGATGGCCGAGGCGTAGACGGCACTGGTCGTGACGATCGGCCAGGCACGCCAGAAATCGCCTGCGCGAAGCAGGCCGACGACGAAATGGCCGAGCCAGGCGAGCGCCGCCGATCCGGCCAGCGCGACAGCCATGGCGAGCAGCGGCATGCCGAGCGCCCGGCGCCGCCAGCCTTCGACCAGGAAGAAGAGAAGGAGGACGCCGAGCAGGACGAGCCCGAACAGCATCGGCAGGACGATCAGGCCGAGCCCGGCAATGTCGGTGTAGAGCCGCTCGCCCTCGATCTCCTGCGCCGGGCCGGACGCCGCATGCTCGGTCACGGCGAGCGCCTGGCTGCCCATATGCTGGAGGCTGCTTGCGCTCAGCGCCGCCAGATCGTCGCCGGCGCTGTGATAGCGCGTCTCGTTGCCGATCACCGCGAAGTTGAGGATCGTCCAGGGCCGCGCCTCGAATACGGCGACGTCGGTCGAATTGGGGATCAGGCGGTAAAGGTCGGTCGAAAGCGAATTGGCGACCGGCCGCGGCGCGGCGGCGCGGTAGAGCGAAATCGCGGCGCCGTTCGGCCGGCTGGTTTCGAACATGATCGCCGGGCCGTTGACGCCGCGCGCCTCCATGTTGATCGCCGTGTCGACGCGCGCGGCGAGCGGATCGCGCTCGAGGAAGGCGCGGGCGCCCAGCAGGCCCATCTCCTCGCCTTCGTTGAACAGGAAGGTGACCGGCCGGGCGAGCCGCTTGCCGCGCAGCGCCTGGGCGATCTCCAGCATCGCCGCGGTGCCGATCCCGTCGTCGCCAGCGCCGGGGCCGGCGAAGGTGCTATCGTAGTGCGAGACGAGGAGAACATGGCGTCCCTCCGCCGGGCCGATCGTAGCGACGAGGTTGCGCACCCGGGCGCAGGCGATGGTGCGGCTGCGCGCGAAGCTGTTGCAGGCGAAATCGTCGGAGACGCGCGGGTTGAGCCCGACCGCCCGCATCTCGGCGAGCAGGCGCTCGCGAACGGCATCGCCCGCATCGCTGTCGACCGGGTGGGGCCGCTGGTCGCCGAGGATCCGGGTCAACCGCGCCATCGCCCGATTGGCGTCGAAGCCGGGGCCGTTCGCTTGCGCCGGCGGGGAGGGAAGGACGAGCAGGGCGCCCTTGAGCGCCATCGCGGCGAGCAGCAATGCTGCCAGCCCCAGAAATGCCGCGGCGCGTTTCATGCCCTCTCCTTGTCCCCCGGTTCAACCACGCCATATCGCTTCTGCCGCGATCATGCGATAGGGCGGCGCGAAAGCTTCGGAGACAAGGCAATGGGTTATCGGGTGGCCGTGGTCGGCGCGACCGGCAATGTCGGGCGGGAGATGCTGAACATCCTCGCCGATCGCGAATTCCCGGCCGACGAGATCGCCGCGATCGCTTCCCCCCGCTCGACCGGCGACATCATCGATTATGGCGATAGCGGCCGCGAGCTCAAGGTCCGCAATATCGAGCATTTCGATTTCGCCGGCTGGGACATGGCCTTGTTCGCGGCTGGCTCGGAGGTGTCGAAAGCCTATGCATCCAGGGCCGCGTCCGTGGGCTGCACGGTGATCGACAATGCCTCGTATTTCCGCATGGACCCGGACGTGCCGCTGATCGTCCCCGAGGTGAACCCTGAGGCGATCGACATGTTCACCCGCAAGAACATCATCGCCAACCCGAATTGCTCGACCGCGCAGATGGTGGTGGCGCTGAAGCCGCTCCACGACGCGGCCAGGATCAAGCGGGTGGTGGTGGCGACCTACCAATCCGTTTCCGGCGCCGGCAAGGCGGGCATGGACGAATTGTTCGAGCAGAGCCGCAACATCTTCGTCGGCGACGGCAACCAGCCGGTGAAGTTCACCAAGCAGATCGCCTTCAACGTCATCCCGCATATCGACGATTTCCTCGACGACGGCTCGACCAAGGAGGAATGGAAGATGGTGGTCGAGACCAAGAAGATCCTCGATCCGAAGATCAAGGTGCACGCGACCTGCGTGCGCGTCCCCGTCTTCGTCGGCCATTCGGAGGCGATCAACATCGAGTTCGAGAACGAACTCTCCGCCGAGGACGCCCAGAAGATCCTGCGCGAGGCGCCCGGCATCATGCTGGTCGATAAGCGCGAGGACGGCGGCTACGCGACGCCGATCGAATGCGTCGGCGAATATGCCACCTACGTCAGCCGCGTCCGCGAGGACCCGACGGTTGAGAACGGACTCAGCCTCTGGTGTGTGTCCGACAATCTCAGGAAGGGCGCGGCACTGAACGCGGTCCAGATCGCCGAGCTATTGGGCCGGCGTCACCTGAAAAAGGCGGCCTAGGTCCGGCACAAAGCCGCCTTCGCCTCGGCATATTCGGTGATCAGCCGCGCCACATAATCGCCCGCGGGCAGCACGCACTCGATCGCGCCGATACCCTGGCCGGAGCCCCAGATGTCGCGCCAGGCCTTGGCCTTGGCGCCGTCGCCGGTGCCGAAATCCATCGTCTTGATGTCGCCTTCGGGGAGATTGTCCGGGTCCATGCCGGCCAGCTCGATCGATTTGCGCAGATAATTGCCGTGCACGCCGGTGAACAGGCTCGAATAGACGATGTCGGCGGCGCGGCCGTCGCAAATGCCCTGCTTGTATTCCGGCGTCGCATTGGCCTCGGCGGTGGCGATGAAGGGTGAGCCGATATAGCCCAGGTCCGCGCCCATCGCCTGGGCGGCGAGGATGGCGCGACCCGTGGCGATCGCGCCGGAAAGGATCAGCGGGCCATCCCACCAGTCGCGGATTTCCTGGATGAGCGGAAAGGGCGAGAGCCGCCCGGCATGGCCGCCGGCCCCGGTCGCGACGGCGATGATCCCGTCGGCGCCTTTTTCCACCGCCTTGCGGGCGAAGCGGTCGTTGATGATGTCGTGGAGGGTGATGCCGCCCCAGGAGTGGACGCCGTCATTGACCTCGACCAGCGCGCCGAGCGAGGTGATGACGATGGGCACCTTCCATTTCTGGCAGGTCGCCATGTCCTCCATCAGCCGGGTGTTGGATTTGTGTACGATCTGGTTGACCGCGTAGGGCGCGGCGGGCGCCTCGGGATGGTCGCGGTCCCACGCCGCCAGCTCCTCGTCGATCCGGTGCAGCCATTCGTCGAGCAGGCTCTGCGGCCGCGCGTTCAGCGCCGGAAATGAACCGACGATCCCCGCCTTGCACTGGGCGATGACGAGTTCGGGATTGGAGACGATGAAGAGCGGCGCGCCGATCGCGGGCAGGCGCAGGCGGTCGAAAAGAGGAGGGAGGCTCATGCCGTCTGCGTAACGTAAAGCGGCGGCTTGGCAAATCTAGAACGTGGCGCTGGCCTCTTCCACCGCCGCGATCGCCTCGGCGATTGCGGCATCGACGGCAAGCTCGCTCGTATCGAGCACGATCGCGCCCTCGGCCACCACCAGAGGCGCCGCATCGCGGCCCATGTCGCGCTCGTCCCGTGCCTTTATGTCGGCGAGCACATCTTCAAGATGCACGTCGAGGCCGCGGCCCTTCAGCTCCTCGAAGCGGCGGCGGGCGCGGGCTTCGGAGGAGGCGGTGACGAACAGCTTCATTTCTGCCTCGGGCGCGATCACCGTGCCGATGTCGCGGCCGTCGAGCACGGCGCCGCCGTCTTGCGCGGCGAAGCGCTTCTGGCGTTCGAGCAGCGCCTCGCGGACCAGGGGATAAGTGGAGATGCGCGAGGCGATGCCGCCGACCGTCTCGCTCTTCAATTCGTCATCGTCGAAATCGATCTGGCTGAGGTCCGTGGCCGCGCGGGCGGCCGCGAACTCGCTTTCGGGATCGCCACCCATTTCGAGCAGGTTGAACGCGGCGGCCCGGTAGAGCAGGCCCGTGTCCATATGCGGCAGGCCGAAATGCGCGGCGAGCGCGCGGGCGATCGTGCCCTTGCCGCTGGCCGCGGGTCCGTCGACGGCGATGATCATGCGCCGTCCAACGCGCGGAGCGTCGAAAGGAAGCCCGGAAAGGAGGTTGCCACGCTGCCCATGCCGGCGACCCCTATCGGCTCGCGGCTCATCAGGCCAGCCACGCTGAACGCCATCGCAATGCGATGATCGTCCGCCGCATGGACCGTGAAGCCGCCCGCAATGCGCGCGCCGGCACTGCCCTCGATCACCAGGCCGTCGCCCTCTCCGCGCGCTCCCAGAGGGGCCATCGCCGCCAGCCGGTCCGATTCCTTGAGGCGCAGCTCGGCGAGGCCGCGCATCCGGGTGGTACCGGAGGCGAAGGCGGCGGCGACGCAGAGGATCGGATATTCGTC